>JBJTHL010000038.1:0-7061 GCA_046094445.1 Vulcanococcus sp. | reverse complement strand
GGTGGTGGCCTACCACGAGGTGGGCCACGCCATCGTGGGTCACCTGATGCCGGGCGGCAGCAAGGTGGCCAAGATCTCGATCGTGCCCCGCGGCATGGCAGCCCTGGGCTACACCCTGCAACTGCCCACGGAGGAGCGTTTCCTGAACTCCAAGGAGGATCTGGAGGGACAGATCGCCACCCTGCTGGGGGGGCGCAGCGCGGAAGAGATCGTGTTCGGTGAAGTCACCACGGGTGCTGCCAACGATCTGCAGCGCGCCACCCACCTCGCTGAGCAGATGGTGGGCACCTATGGCATGAGCGACACCCTCGGCCCCCTCGCCTACGACAAGCAGGGCGGCAGCCGCTTCCTCGGCGGCGGCAATAATCCCCGCCGCGTGGTGAGCGATGCCACCGCCCAGGCGATCGACAAGGAGGTGCGCTCACTCGTGGACCGCGCCCACGACCGCGCCCTGGCAATCCTGCACCACAACCGCGAGCTGCTGGAGAGCATCTCGCGGGAGATTCTCGACAAGGAGGTGATCGAAGGCGACACGCTCAAGAGCCTGCTCTCGGAAAGCAGGATGCCCGAGGAGGCGTTGTCAGGCGCCTGAGCACTCAACAGAATGGGGGCAGGTTGGCGATCAACAGATGGATCTCGAGCACTTGCTCGCCAACATTGCCCAGCACAGAGTTGAGGCTCCAGAGCCATCGCAATGTCGATGGTCTGTGGGTCAACCCCCAGGCGAAGGGTTGCACTACAGCAACCGCGATGAGCGCCTTGGGATCGACTTTCAGGTCGAGAAGCTGGCTTTTGCAGGCCTCCAGGTCATGGACCCGCGGGTGGTGGTGATCGCTGCAGGCTGCTGCAACGAGAAACATCGCCACGCCCATGAGTCGATCTTTGTGGTGCTCACCGGCGAGGCCGAGCTCCAGATCGGCCAACAGATCACCGTGCTGGGGACTGGTGCAGTGGCCTATGTGCCCCGCTGGGTCGTGCACCAGAGCCGAAACCGCTCGGCAACCGAGCCGTTGACGCTGCTGGCGATCACCGACTTCGGACTGACCTCAGCCGTGCTGGGTGATTATGACACCCGCACACGGCTGAAAAGCGGCGGTGTCGACGCGTTTGCGCCAGATCCCCAGCCCCCCTCAACCGATGAGCTTTTTCAACACCCTACCCAGCGAGCTGCAGCAGGCGCTGCAGCAACTCGGTTTGCAGCGTCAGCTGGAGCCTGGAGACGTGCTGATCGCACGCGGGGACCTTGACAAGAACCTGTTCGTGCTCGAAAGCGGTGAGCTGCGGGTCGACACCATCCTCAACGGGCAGGAGCTGTGCATCGCGCTCAAGCCCGGAGACGTGGTGGGCGAGATGGCTTTTCTCGACAACCGGCCGCGCACGGCGACCGTGGTCGCCAGCAGCCCCAGCACCGTGCTGGCCTTTGACCGTGAGGCCACCTTCCAGCACCTCAGCGACAGGCCGCTGGATCTCAACGAACTGATCCATCGCCTGGCCGGTCTGCAACGCAGCCGTCTGCATGACGCGGCCGCCAAGGACCAGCGCGAGCATGGCGCCGTCGTCGACGCGTTGGCCGCCGAAGCGCTCGCGCATCGCGCCGTCAACCACCCGTACCTGCAGGCTCTGGCGTCAGGGGACCTGCCGGACACCACCGCGGCCTTGGCCGATTTTGCCCGGCACTACTACGGCTACTCCGTCCACTTTCCCCGCTACCTCACCGCCCTGATCTCCAAGCTGGAGCGGCCCGATCACCGCGCCGCCCTACTCGAAAACCTGACCGAGGAATCGGGACAGTATGAAGACGGGGAGCTGGCTGAATTGCAGCAGTGCGGGGTGCAGCCCGAATGGATCGTCGGCATTCCCCATCCGCAGCTGTTCCAGCGGTTCCGCCTGGCCCTGGGGGTGGACAACACCGATGCCGCCGATGACCACATCGAGGTGGTGTGCTGGCGGGAGTTGTTCCTCTCAATCCTGACCAACGGCTCACCGGCCGAAGCGCTCGGCGCCCTGGGCCTGGGCACCGAGACGATCGTGCAGACCATCTACCAGCCGTTCGTCGATGCGATCGATCGCATCGGCAGCCTCAGCCCCGAAGACGCCGTGTTCTTTCCGTTGCATACCGCCGTCGACGATCATCACCAGGCCACCCTCAAGGCGATCGCCACCGATTTCGCCGCCACAGCGCAGGGGCGTGCCGATCTCGCCAAGGGGATGCACAAGGCTCTTGCCCTGCGCGATGCCTTCTGGGGCTGGCTGCATGAGCGGGCCAAAGCCAACAAGCCCGCCGCAGCCTGAACAACCATGAGCAACGCCATCAGCACCCAAGACCTCTACGACCAGGCGGCCGCGCAGTGGAGCCGCAGCGAGCAGGTGCTGCTCAGCGATTTCACCGCCCGACCGCGTGTCCTCGAAGCCGCCGGCGATGTGAGCGGCCTGCACCTGTGGGATCTGGGCTGCGGCGAGGGGTATGTAGGCCGGCAACTGGCAGCGGGGCAGCCACGCCGAATCGACGGATTTGACCTCTCCGAGGAGATGATTGCCAGCGCCCGCCAGCAGGCCGGAGCGCTGGCAGCTGAGCAGGGCGGACCCCTGCATTACGCCACGGCGAACCTGGCCGACGCCAGCCACTTTCCGGAGGGAGAGTGCGACGGCGCCATCGCCGTGTTTCTGTTCAATTACCTGAGCATCGCGGCCATGGAGGCGGTGCTGCAGCGTTGCCATCAGGCGATCCGCCCGGGCGGCTTCCTGATCTTCACGGTGCCCCATCCGGCGCTGGCCTTTCTGCGGCCGGCGGAGCCGCCGTTTTACCTGGAGCCCCAGGGTCACACCTATCTGGGCAGCAGCGACGTGCAGTTCGAGGGGCGCATCTGGCGCCGCGACGGGCTGAGCAACCCGGTGCGCTCGATCCACAAGACCTTTGCCGACTACATCGCTGCCCTGCAGCGGAGTGGCTGGAGCGCTCTGCCAGCGGTGCAGGAACTGGGAGTGACCGCCCAGCACCTTCAGGTGGATCCCGCCTTCTTTACGCCGCTGCAGGGCTGCCCGCTGCACCTGCTGTTTCAGCTGCGGCGCTGACCCCGATGACGTCCGCGAACGCACCCATGACCATGCCGTTCAGCTGGAGCGCTGCAGAACTCGCCAGCAGGCCCCAATGGCGCTTCAACGCCAGCCCTGACCTGCTCAAGCTGGATGCGGCCGCACTGAGCACCGGGATGGAACCGGTGATCACCGAGCTGACCCAGGGCTCGGGTGCCGCCCTGATCCAGGGGTTGGGGGAGGTCAGCGAGGCCGACCTGCGCGTGCTCTATCTGGCGATCGGGCGCTGCATCGGCAGCGTCGACACCACCTATGGCGAGCTCTACGACGTGATCGACACCGGTGCGTCGTACCTCGAGAAGGCGATTCCGGTCTCCCAGACCAACGCCTCCACCTCGGTGCACACCGACAGCTCCCGGCTCGAGACCCATCCCCGCTGGGTGGGTCTGGCCTGCGTGCGGCAGGCGCCGGTGGGCGGGGGCTCGCGGATCGTGTCGGCGGTGGCCGTGCACGACCACCTGGCTGCCCACGCCCCTGAAGCGCTGGCGAGGCTGCAACGGGCGTTTTACCGCGATGTGGTCACCCCCGGCAGCGAGGCCAATGCCCTGGAGCTGATACGCGGCAATGCCTTTGCCGTGTACAGCCAGGCCGACGATGGTCCGACGCTGCGCTACATGCGCTATTGGATCGAGAAGGCCCATCAACGCCTCAACCAGCCTCTCGATCCCCTGGACCTGGCCGCCTTCGACCGGCTCGATCAGACCCTGAACGACCCACGCTTTCGTTACGACTTCGATCTGGCCCCCGGCGATCTGCTGTTCATCGACAATCACAAACTCGCCCACGACCGCGATGCCTTCGTCGATGACCCGCAAGCCCCGCGCCTGATGGTGCGGCTGTGGCTCAATGCCTAGACCTTGACGCCGGGGCCCTCGATCGCGGATAAGGGTCCTTTGAGACCGGCCCATGGTCAGCGCCGCCTCCTCCACAACGCCAGCATCGCTGCTGCCCGAGAGCCTGCGCACCCTGGCTGGCCGCGACCTGCTCTCTTCAGCTGATCTGAGCGCCGAGCAGACCGCCGCGCTGCTGCAGCTCGCGGCCGATCTGAAAGCGGGGCGCAGCCGCATCGATCTGGGCGGCAAGGTGCTGGGGCTGATCTTCTCGAAGGCCTCGACCCGCACCCGGGTCAGCTTCACGGTGGCGATGGCGCGGCTGGGGGGCCAGACGATCGACCTCAACCCTCAGGTGAGTCAGGTGGGCCGGGGCGAACCGGTGGCCGATACGGCCCGGGTGCTGAGCCGCTACGTCGACGCCCTGGCGATTCGCACCTTCGGCCAGGAGGAGCTGGCCGAGTATGCGCACTGGGCCTCGATCCCGGTGATCAACGCCCTCACTGACCTGGAGCACCCCTGCCAGGCCCTGGCCGATTACCTGACCCTGGCCGAGGCCTTCACCCCCGCCGGCTCCTGCGCCGACCCCGCCGCGATCAAGGGTCTGACCCTCACCTACCTGGGCGATGGCAACAACGTGGCCCACTCGCTGATGCTGTGCGGCGCCCTGCTGGGGGTCAACGTGCGCGTGGGCTGTCCCGCGGGTTACGAACCGGCGGCGGCCGTGCTGGAACAGGCCCAGCAGTTGGCAGCCGAGCAGGGCAGCTCGGTCAGCGTGTTGCACGACCCGGTGGCGGCGGTGCGCGGCGCCCATGCGCTGTACACCGATGTGTGGGCCTCGATGGGTCAGGAGGAGGAAAAGGCCGAGCGGGAGCGAGCCTTTTCCGGCTGGTGCCTGAACGAGGAGCTGATCGCCGAAGCAGACAGCCGGGCGATCGTGCTGCACTGCCTGCCCGCCTACCGCGGGCTTGAGATCAGCGCCGGCGCCATGGAGGGCGGCAGCAGCCGCATCTTCGATCAGGCCGAAAACCGCTTGCACGCCCAGCAGGCGCTGCTGGCGGCCCTGCTGAGCGCCAGCAGCGCCGAGGGCATCGCCGCCTGAGCCTGAGCCAGAGCCAGAACCAGCCACACCGGCACACAAGCGATCAGCACTGGACAAACGGGCCGCGCTCTGGCAGAACAGGGCAGTGGTTCATCTGTATTGCCGGTGTCCGTGTCCCAGGCGCAGCAGCCCCTCACCTCTGCCCAGCAGGAGCTGTACGACTGGCTTGCCGGCTACATCGGCCAGCATCGCCACAGCCCCTCGATCCGCCAGATGATGGAGGCGATGGGCCTGCGTTCGCCGGCGCCGGTGCAGAGCCGCCTGCGCCACCTACAGCAGAAGGGCTGGATCACCTGGCAGGAGGGTCAGGCCCGCACGCTGCAGCTGCTCGGGGGCATCACCGGCGGCATCCCGGTGCTGGGGGCCGTGGCCGCCGGCGGCCTGGTGGAAACCTTCGACGACGTGCAGGACCGCCTGGATCTGGCCCCGGTGCTGGAAACCCGCGGCCTGTTCGCCCTGACGGTGAACGGCGATTCGATGGTGGATGCCCACATCGCCGATGGCGATGTGGTGCTGCTGGAGCCGGTGGCCGACCCCAGCCGCCTTCGTCAGGGCACGATCGTGAGCGCCCTGGTGCCCGGCAGCGGCACCACCCTCAAGCACTTCCACCGCGACGGCCGCACGGTGCGCCTGGAAGCCGCCAATCCGGCCTACAGCCCGATCGTGCTCGACGCCGAACAGGTGAGCATCCAGGGCAAGCTCGTGGCTGTCTGGCGCCAGGTGTGACAGCCCGTGTCGCACCCCGCCAAGGGGCGGACCCGCTGCGGTGTAAGCTTTCTGCATCGACGCGGCAAGCCCAACAGGCCCGCCACGCGATCCACACGGGGCCATAGCTCAGCTGGTAGAGCACCTGCATGGCATGCAGGGGGTCAGGAGTACTAGTCTCCTTGGCTCCATCTAGAGAACACAGGCCTGGCCTGGGTTTTTTCATGCCTTGGTGCACCGCAGGCAGAGGGTCAGGTGCACCCTGGGGCAGCCAGATACCCCCATTTGGTGCACGAGTTGGTGCATGCTTGCACCAGCGCAAACCCGCTCCACAACAGGGCTGCGGGGCGCCTCCTTGCCCGCTTGGTGCACGTTCCCCATGGCAGCCCGTCAGCAGTGGTTTGAGACCCTCCGCGTCAGCATTGCCCAGGAGCACGGCAAGGGCTGGATCGTGCGCGAGGTGGGCGCCACCAGCCGCAAGCCAATCGGGCGGTGCCAGCTGATCCGCATCTGGGAGGACCGCACCCGCAGCAGCGTGATGCTGCCGCTGGAGTGGAAGGCCACCAACGCCACGGCAATCCTCACCACCGTGGGCCAGGTCCGCACCCTGATGGAGGAGCGCAACCTCAGCCTGCAGGATGCGCTGAAGCTCAACACCGAGCTGCTGGGTGGAGGCCCCCAGCAGGGTGAGGTGAACTTCGCAGGCTGGGAGGCGGTGAAGGAGCGGTTCCTCAAGGCGCAGGAGGGGCGCCGCAGCAGCACCCTGCGCGACCTCACCAAGAGGGTGGAGCGCACGCTGGAGGCACTGAACAGCAGGCCATGCCCACGGGATGGCGGCACCCTGATGAGGCGTTATGCGGAGAGGTTCTTTGGGGACTGCCCGGCGGGTGGTGTTGGCCGCAAGCGCAACCTGCTGGATGTGGCCCGGTTCCTCACCTATGCGGTGGATGAGTGCGGCGCCCCGGTCCGCTTCATGCCGCCCAGCAAGGCCAAGATCAATGAGCTGATCGGGTCAGCTGAAACCACCACCGCAGAGAAGCTCACCCCACCGATCAAACCGGAGGATCTGGCAGCCCTGCTGGATCAGCTGGAGGCCGATGGCGAGCATGAGCTGCGGCTGGCGGTGGGTCTGGTGGGCCTCTACGGCCTGCGGAGCTGGCGGTGCTGGAGGTACGCGAGGGCGGCAAGGCCTATGTGGGCAATGTCAAGCGCAACAGCACCTCCATGGGCGCCAAGGCCAAATCAGCCCGGCTGGTGAAAGCCATCGACGTGGCCGGCCGTGAAGGTGGAGGCGAACGCTTGCTGCAGCTCTATGCGAGCGGGCTGGTGAA
>JBJTHL010000037.1:0-12821 GCA_046094445.1 Vulcanococcus sp. | reverse complement strand
GCGGCGTGGAACGCACCTACCGCGCCCGGGATGTGATCCTCGCCACCGGCTCGGATCCGGTCGTGCCGCCGGGGATCACGACCGATGGCCGCACCGTGTTCACCAGCGATGAAGCGGTGGATCTCGAATGGTTGCCCCGCTGGCTGGCGATCATCGGCAGCGGCTACATCGGCCTGGAGTTCGCCGATGTCTACACCGCCCTGGGCTGCGAGGTGACGATGATCGAGGCGTTGGATCGGGTGATGCCCACCTTCGATCCCGACATCGCCAAGCTGGCCGCCCGCCGGCTGATCGACGGCCGCGACATCGACGCCCGCGCCGGCGTGCTGGCCAAGAGCGTCACCCCCGGCAGCCCGGTGCGGATCGAGCTGGTGGATATGGCCACCCGCGAGCCGGTGGAGACCCTGGAGGTGGATGCGGTGCTGGTGGCCACCGGCCGGGTGCCGGTGAGCGCCGATCTCAACCTGGCGGCGGTGGGGGTGACCACCCAGCGCGGCTTCGTGCCCGTGGATGATTCGATGCGGGTGCTGGCCAGCGCCGAACCCGGCGCCCAGGTGGTGCCGCACCTCTGGGCCGTGGGCGATGTGACCGGCAAGATGATGCTTGCCCACACGGCCGCGGCCCAGGGCACGGTGGCGGTGGACAACATCCTCGGCCACGCCCGCCGCATCGATTACCGCGCGATCCCGGCCGCAACCTTCACCCATCCGGAGATCAGCTCGGTGGGGCTGAGCGAGGCGGAGGCGAAGGAGCTGGCGGCGAAGGAGGGCTTCGAGCTGGGCAGCGTGCGCAGCTGGTTCAAGGCCAACTCCAAGGCGCTGGCGGAGCTGGAGAGCGACGGCCTGATGAAGCTGCTGTTCCGCAAGGACACCGGCGAGGTGCTCGGCGCCCACATCTACGGCCTGCACGCCGCCGACCTGATCCAGGAGATCGCCAACGCCGTGGCCCGCCGCCAGAGCGTGAAGCAGCTGGTCAACGAGGTGCACACCCACCCCACCCTCAGCGAGGTGGTGGAAGTGGCCTACAAACAGGCGGCCATGGCTGTTGGCTAGCGAATCGGCTGTTGGCTAGCCCAATCAGCTGTTGGCTAGCCCGATCAGCTGCGGGTCTGGGAGGGCTTCTCGGCGAAGCGTTCCTGGTAGTGACGGGCCGTGGTGCCATTGCCGGGCAGCCCGCACTGGCGTAGGGCCTCGGCCATCCCTGGCCGGCGCCCCCCCTGCAGCAGCAGCTGGCGCAGCCGGGCAAGACGAAGCTCGCGCAGGCTCTGGAGGGGCCGTTTCTGCAGGTGGCGCCGGAACGCCATCTGCAGGGCCCTGGGCGACACGCCCGTTTCCCTGGAGAGGTCGGCCAGGCTGAGATCGTCCGCCAGCCAGCGGTCCATGGCGCGCAACGTCTCGATCACGTGCCGCCATCCCCGGTCCTGGCGGGCATTGGCGGAGCTGGGAACGGCGATCAGCGCATCCACCAGCAGGTCGAGCAGCTGGGGTTCCAGCACCAGCCACTCCTGGCTCAGGCCCTGGTCGGCCAGGGAGCGCAACCGGCGGATTGCCAGGCCCAGGCGGATGCAGGCTGGATTGCTGCCCTCCAGGGAGCCGACGTCATCCAGAACCAGAAACGCCGTGAGTTGCCTGCGGTCGGCTGCCAGCAGCAGCTGTTCCAGGGGGATCTGCAGGGTCCAGCGGAGGGATCCCGGTGCGTGCCGCCGGCCGGGAAGTTGGCAGTGCAGGTCGCTGGGCGTGCCATCCGGCTGTTCCTGCCAGTTCAGCTCCAGCTGATCGCTTCGGCCCTCCGGCCATGGCGCGGGGGAGCGCAGGCTGAGGATCGGACCGTGGACGCAGGCTCCCGGAGCTGGAGGGCGATCACCGAGCTGCAGGCTTGCAGGGCTGTGTAGAGCGACTCGGGGACGGCCCTTGAGCTGCATGGAGATGGGCAGGCAGATCGCCAGAATTAAAGCTAAAGAAATTTAGAATGGGTCTTCGTTAATTGGGGCATAAGCCAGCAACGCTCCGGCGGGCACTGCTCGGGCAGCGAGGTCATCCGCTTTACGATCAGATCTGTCATCATGATCCGCCAACCCGTTGGAGATTCGCCGCCGGCCCCCGAACCCATCCGTGAAGGTGGCGCACCTGGAATACGCCATCCCCCATCAACAGGCCGAGCCGCGCCACATCCTCGAGCGGATCGTGTGGGAGAAGGACCGGGAGGTGGCCGCCTCCCGGGAGCGCCTGAGCCTCCAGAAGCTGCAGCAACAGGTGGCCGATCTGCCCGCCACCCGCGATTTCCTCGCGGCCCTGCGCGCCAGCTGCCGCAAGCCGGCGGTGATCGCCGAGGTGAAGAAGGCCAGCCCCAGCAAGGGGGTGATCCGGGAGGATTTCGACCCGGAGGCCATCGCCCGCGCCTACGGCGCCGGTGGCGCCAGCTGTCTGTCGGTGCTCACCGACAAGGCGTTTTTCCAGGGCGGCTTCGAGGTGCTGGTGCAGGTGCGCCAGGTGGTGGACCTGCCCCTGCTCTGCAAGGACTTCATCCTCAGCCCCTACCAGCTCTACCAGGCCCGGGCGGCCGGGGCCGACGCCGCCCTGCTGATCGCGGCGATCCTCAGCGACCAGGACATGGCCTACCTGCTCAAGGTGGCCCGCGGTCTTGGACTGGCCGCCCTGGTGGAAGTGCATGACGCGGCGGAGCTCGACCGGGTTCTGGCCCTCGAGGGCGTGGAGCTGATCGGCATCAACAACCGCAACCTGGCCACGTTCCACACCGATCTGGCCGTCACCGAGCAGCTCACCGCCAGCCATGGCGAGCGCATCCGCGCCAAGGGCTGCCTGCTGGTGAGTGAGTCGGGTCTGTTCAGCCGCGCCGATCTCGACCGGGTGCAGGGCGCGGGCGCCGACGCCGTGCTGGTGGGGGAATCCCTGATGCGTCAGGCGGATGTCACCGCCGCGCTGGAAACGCTGATCGGTGGCTGAGCGTCCGACCAAGCTGGTGGATCTGCTGGTGGTGGGCGCAGGCCCCGCCGGGGCCATGGCAGCCGCCACCGCTGCCCGGGGCGGCCTGGGCGTGTGGCTGGTGGACAAGCGGCAGCTGCCGCGGCACAAGCCCTGTGGTGGCGGCATGCCTCTGCCGGTGCAGGAGGAATTGCGCGATCTGGTGCCCGAGGCGGTGGTGGATACCCGGGTGCGCTGGATGCGGCACAGCTGGCGCTTCCAGCAGGCGGAAGAGGCTTCCGTGGATCCGCCGGGAACGCCGCCGGAGCAGGCGCGGGCACTGTGGATGGTGCAGCGACCCCGCTTCGACCACGCCCTGGTTCAGGCGGCGGCAGCGGCCGGGGCCCGGGTGCTGGAGGGGCACGCCTTTCAGGCGTTGGAGCGGGGTGGCGATGGGGTCACGGTCACGTTGCGCTGCCCGGGCGCCAGCGGCGAGCCTCGCTGCCTGCAGGTGCGGGCCCGCCACGTGATCGGCGCCGATGGGGCCGCCGCTGGGGTTGCCGCCTGTGTGGGCTTGCGGCCCGATCCGCGGGTCGCCCTGGCGATCGAGCTGGAGGTGCCCCACCAGTGGGATCCCGCCGACCCCCTGCTGCGCCCCGATCTGCTCCACCTCGACTACGGGGTGCTGCGCCGCGGCTACGCCTGGCTGTTCCCCAAGGCCGACCACCTCAACATCGGTGCGGGCCTGTTCCATGGCCGCGAGCGTGATGTGCGCCGCGACCCCAGGGCGCGCCAGCGCATCCGCGCCGCAATCGACGCCACCGCCGCCGCGCTCGGGGTGGGTCCCGAGCGCCTGCGGGGGCTGCGCAGCTACGCCCATCCCCTGCCCTTCTGGGATGGCCCCGAGCCCCTGCACACCCCGGACGGCCGGGTGCTGCTGGTGGGGGATGCGGCGGGCCTGATCAATCCCCTGTTCGGGGACGGCCTGTTCCATGCCATCCGCAGTGGCCGACTGGCGGCCGAGGCCCTGCTGGAGGGGCGGCCCGACAGCCATACGCAGCGGGTGCATGGGCTGCTGGCCGACGATTTCGAAGCGGCCCGCCGCCTGGCCTGGATCTTCTACGGCCTGCCCGGGCTCAGCTTCCGCTATGCCATCTCCCAGCCCCGGGCCACACCCCTGGCCGTCCGTCTGCTGGGGGGTGAGCTGTCGTTCCAGGGGCTGGGCCGGCGGGCCCTGCGTCGGATTGCCGGCGGCCTGCTCGGTGAGCTGGGCCTGCGGCCGGCTGTTGGCGGCCAAGGGCAGCAACCCCAGCCATAACAAAGCCTGCCACTGAAGACGGTGACAGGCTTCTGGCCTCGGCCTGAACCGAGGCAGCAACGGCTGGACTCGCTCAGACCTTGCGGGAGTAGAACTCCACCACCAGCAGTTCGTTGATCTCGAGGGCGACCCACTCGCGCTCGCACTTGCCGATCACCTTGGCGGAGAGCTTGGCCTTGTCGAACTCCAGGTGAGGGGGAATGTTGGCCAGACCGGGGAATTCCAGGTTGCCTTCGGCCAGCTTCCTGCTCTGCTTGCGCTCGCGGACGGCGATCACGTCGCCGGCCTTGCACTGGTAGCTGGGAATGTCCACCACCCTGCCGTTCACCGTGACGTGGCCGTGGTTCACCAGCTGGCGGGCGCCGGGCACGGTGGGGCCGAAGCCGAGGCGGAAACACATGTTGTCGAGACGGTTCTCGAGCAGCTTGAGCAGGTTGGTTCCGGTGGAACCCTCCTGGGCGCGCGCTTTCTTCACGTAGCGCACGAGCTGGCGCTCGGAGATGCCGTAGTTGAAGCGAAGCTTCTGCTTCTCTTCCAGACGAATGGCGTATTCGGAGCGCTTGCGCCGGGCTTGGCCGTGCTGACCGGGGGGATAGGACCGCTTTGCGGCCTTCCGGGTGAGACCGGGAAGGTCTCCCAAGCGCCGCGTGCTCCTCAGACGAGGGCCGCGGTAGCGAGACATGGAGGAAGGATGGTCGGGTTGATCCCGGCGGCTTCGGCCTGAGAGCATGGCTGCGGCGCTCCCAGGGAGCTGCCGCCATGGCCTGGGCTGAAACACGCCAGTCGGCCACTCTACCGGCTGGGGTTGTTGCCTCCCATGCCCCTCCCGTTCCCGCCCGCGCGCCCATGAATCGCCTGCTGCAGGGGCTGCTGCTGGCCCTGATCCAGCTCTACCGCCAGTGGATCTCACCGCTGCTGGGCCCGCCCCGCTGCCGCTTCATCCCCAGCTGCAGCGCCTACGGGCTGGAGGCGATCGAGCGCCACGGGCCCTGGCGGGGCAGCTGGCTCACGGCCCGCCGGCTGCTTCGCTGCCACCCCTTCACCCCCTGCGGCTGCGATCCGGTGCCCGATTGATGGCCGATCTCGTGCTGATCACCCGCCAGGGCTGCTGTCTCTGTGAGGGGCTGGAGGAGAAGCTGCGGGCGCTGGCGTTGCCGCTGGAGCTCCGGGATGTGGATCGCGATCCGGTCCTGCAGGCGCGCTACGGCCAGGAGGTGCCGGTGCTGCTGCTCTCCGGGCGGGAGCTGCCGCGGGTGTCGCCGCGGTTGGGGCTGGATGCCCTGCGGCGATGGCTGCAGCAGCAGGGTGTGGACTGACGCAGCGGGCTGCATCCGCCTAGAACAGGCCCGTTGCCCTGCACCGCCGGCACCGATGACCCAACGGCTGCATCCCCTCCTGCGCGAATCCGGGCTGGCGGTGCCGCCGGATCTGGCGAATGTTGAGGTCAGCAGCGTCAGCTGCGATTCGCGCCGGGTGGGCCCAGGCACGCTGTTTGTGGGGCTGCCCGGCAGCGCCGTGGATGGCGGGGCCTTCTGGCCTGAGGCCCTGGCGGCCGGCGCGGCCTGCGCGGTGATCGGCCGGGCGGCGGCGGAAGCCCGCCCGCCCGCCGATGGGGATGCGGTGCTGGTGGTGGCCGATCCGGTGGCCCGCTGGGCCGGGCTGCTGGCGGCGGCCTTCTGGCAGGAGCCGAGCCAGCGGCTGCGGCTGATCGGGGTGACCGGCACCAACGGCAAAACCACCACCACCCATCTGCTGGAGCACCTGGCCGGCCGTTGTGGCTATCCGACAGCCCTGTTCGGCACCCTGGTGAACCGCTGGCCCGGCCAGAGCGTCACCGCGCAGCACACCACGGCCTTTGCTGATGTGCTCCAGGCCCAGCTGGCCCAGGCCGCGGAGGCCGGGGCTGGCATCGGTGCGATGGAGGTGAGCTCCCACGCCCTCGATCAGCAGCGCATCAGCGGTTGTCGCTTCGCGGGGGCGGTGTTCACCAACCTCACCCAGGACCACCTCGATTACCACCCCTCGATGCAGGCCTATTTCGAGGCCAAGGCCAGCCTGTTTCGCCCGCCCCTGCTGCTGCCTGAGGCCAGTGAGGGCCCGCTGGCGGTGATCAATGCCGACGACCCCTGGGGCCGGCAGCTGGCGGAACGGCTGGGGCCCTCCTGCTGGCGCAGCTCCCTGGAGGAGGGCAGTGGCGCCGAGCTGCGCATGGAGCAGCTGCAATTCGGCGCCGATGGCGTGAGCGGTGTGCTGGTGAGTCCGCTGGGCAGCGGAGCGTTCCGCTCGCCTCTGCTGGGCCGCTTCAACCTGATGAACCAGCTGCAGGCCGTGGGCGCCCTGCTGCAGCAGGGCCTGCCGCTGGCGCCCCTGCTCGAGGCCCTGGCGGATTTCCGCGGGGTGCCGGGGCGCATGGAGCGGGTGGCGGTGGCCCGGGGTGGATCCGGGGAAGGCCCGCGCCAGCCGGCCGTGCTGGTGGATTACGCCCACACCCCCGATGGCCTGGAGAGCGCCCTGAACGCCTGCCGGCCGTTCGCCGCCGGCCGCTTGATCTGTGTGTTCGGCTGCGGTGGCGACCGCGACCGCAGCAAGCGGCCGCAGATGGGGGCGATCGCGGCGCGATTGGCCGATCAGCTGGTGGTCACCTCCGATAACCCCCGCACGGAGGACCCCCAACAGATTCTCAGCGATGTGGTGGCTGGGATCCCCGCCGGCACGGCCCTCACGGTGGAGGCCGATCGGGCCACGGCCATCGCTGCCGCGATCGCCGCCGCCGCTGCCGACGATCTGGTGTTGATCGCCGGCAAGGGCCACGAGGATTACCAGATCCTTGGCAACACCAAGATCCACTTCGACGACCGCGAGGAGGCGGAAAAGGCGCTGCGGGCGCGGCCCTGCTGAGGGGCGCAGGACCGTCACGAACATTCCAGTCCGCTAATGAACCAGGGCAGGCGGTGGCCGCCACTGGGCAACACCCGTAGGTTCTGGCCGTTGTCATGACCTGAGGGGCGATGTCCCTGGCTCTGCCTTTGTCCAGGAAATGTCTGGCCGAGCTGCTCGGCACCTTTGTGCTGGTGTTCGGTGGCTGCGGCAGTGCCGTGCTTGCCGCTGTTTTCCCCTATGCCCAGGAGGAGAGCAACCCCTTGGGCCTCGGGTTCCTGGGGGTGGCTCTGGCGTTCGGTCTCACCCTGCTGGTGATGGCCTATGCCATCGGTCATGTGTCGGGCTGTCACATCAACCCCGCCGTGAGTTTTGGCCTTTGGGCCAGCGGTCGCTTCCGCGGATCTGAGCTGCTGCCTTACATCGTGGCTCAGGTGCTGGGTGCGGTGATCGCCGGCGGTTTCATCTACGGCATTGCCTCTGGTCGGGCCGGGTTCGAGCTCTCGGGTTCCAATCCCCTGGCCACCAATGGCTTCGGTGCCCATTCGCCCGGGGGGTATGGCCTGCTGTCCGCTCTGGCCATCGAGATTGTCCTCACCTTCATCTTTCTGCTGGTGATTCTGGGCGCCACCCACAAGCAGGCCCCCTCCGGCTTTGCCGGCGTGCCGATCGGCCTGTCACTCACCCTGATTCACCTGATCAGCATCCCCGTCACCAACACCTCGGTGAATCCGGCCCGCAGCACCGGCGTGGCCCTGTGGGTTGGCGGCGATGCCATCAGCCAGCTGTGGCTCTTCTGGCTGGCACCGATCGTTGGTGCGCTGCTGGCCGGTTGGGTGCAGCGCCACCTGCTGGATGGGCGCGACTGAAGCGCAGCGGGGCTCATGCGCTGGAGTCGCCATCCTGGCTGCGCAGGGCCCCGTAGCTGATCGCTGCCACGCCCACTGGCACCAGCAACCACCACAGACGGCTGCGATCCGCCCGCGGGTCTGTGTTGTGCGTGGCGTCGCTTTCCTTGGCCGCAGCGAACGGTGAATTGGTCTTGGTGCCGGCTGCTTTGCTGCCTGTAAGGGTCTGCAGAGTCTCCTGGCCGGCCGCTGCCGCATCCGGGGCGTTGGTTTCAACCTTGGCTGCTGCAAAGGGGGAGGCCTTCTGCGTGGCCGCCTGGGCCAGCAGCTGCTGGGCCTGAGCTGGCTCCGGACGCACCGTGCCGGTGATCAGCGAACACCTCAGGCCTGCGGCACAGCCGGCCAGCCCCATGGTGTGGGCGAGTTGCATCGGCAAAAGGCGCGGCAACAGCTCCAACCTCGGAAGCGCCGCTGCTCAGCCAACGGTTTGCACCGATTCTTTCCCAATCTGCGGGCTGGTCGCCCAGGCTTCAGGGTCTTGTGTCCCCTGCGATCCAGGCGGCCAGGGTCCCCAGCAGCTGCTCAATCTCGGCTGCGGTGGTGGTGATGTGGGTGCAGGCGCGCAGGCAATCGGGATCGTCGAGCTTGCGGATCCAGAGACCCTGGGCTCCAAGGTGCTGCACGGCCGCTGCGGTGGGCAGGGGGCCGCCATCGCGGCCCGCGAGCGTGAAGCTCACCAGCCCGGCCGGCGGCGGCTCCATCAGCAGGGGCTGGGCGCCGGCCAGCCCCTGCAGCCCGTGCCACAGCTGCTGGCTGCTGGCGCGGATCCGTTCCAGCCGCTGGGCTTCGCTGCCCTCGGCGGCCAACAGCTCCAGGGAGGTGGCCAGGCCGCTGCAGAGCGGCAGGCAGGAGGTGGCCACCTCGAAGCGGCGGGCGTCGTGGTGGAAGGCGCTGCCGGCTTCCGCCTCATGGCGCAGGCTGCGCCAGCCGATCAGGGTGGGTTGGGCCTGCTCCAGCAGCCGCTCTGAGAGGGCCACGCCACCGAGGCCCTCGGGGCCGCAGCACCATTTATGGCCGGTGAAGGCGTAGATGTCGGCGCTGGCGGCGGCCGCCGCCGCCGGGATGCTGCCCAGCGACTGCGCCGCATCCACCAGCAGCCAGGGCCGCCGCGGATGCTGGGCGAGCCGATCGGCCACCGCGGCGATCGGCATCACGCTGCCGCTGTTCCAGAGCAGATGGGAGAGGGCCAGCAGCCGGGTGGATGGCGTGAGCTGCTGCTCGAGGGCCTCGAGCACTGCCGCCGGCAGCGCCGACTGGGGCATGCGGCGGCAGAGTTCGAGCACCGGCAGCGTGTGGATCTCCAGCCCGTGGCGCCGGGCCAGCTCGCGGCAGGCGGCCACCACGCCGGGATGCTCACAGTCGCTGATCAGCAGGGCATCACCGGCCTGCCAGGGCAGCCCCCAGAGCGGCAGCACGCAGCCCGTGCTCACGTTCTCCGTGAGGGCCAGGCGCTGGGGGGGCACGCCGCACAGCCCAGCCAGGGCTGCCCGCACCCGAGCGGTTTCCCGTTCCACGAACGGCCACACCGCCGTGCTGAACGGCCCCAGCTCCTGGATCGTGCGCCAACTGGCCACGATCGCCTCCAGCGCGGGTGTCGGAAGCGGCCCCTGGCCTCCGTAGTTGAAGTAGGCCTTGTTGGTCAGGGCTGGGCAGAGCTCGCGCATGCGGCGATGCTCAGGTTTTCGGGACGAACAGCTGGGAGAGGGCGATCAGGATGCCGGCGCCCGCGAGGGCCGGCAGGATCACCGTCAGGCCCTTGGGGGCAACGGCCGAGGCGAAGGCCAGGACGTTCATCAGCAGTTGAGCAAGAACGGATTGCGTGGAGCAGCGGAGCGGTGGTTGGGCCCTGGCTTCAGAGCACCTGGCCCACCATCACCGCAGCCATGGCGGAGAACAGGGTGATGCCGAGGGCGGTGAAGGGGTTCTGGCCCTGGGCCACGGCGAAGCTGGTGATCACACCGGCCCCAAGACAGGCCACGGCCAGCTGGGTGGTGAGGGCGGGGCGAGTGTCCACGGCAGCTGTGGCAACGGTGCGGCCAGCCTGGGCGTGGCTGCCGGAGCGCGCTGCGGAAGCCGCCGGCTTCGTTACCTGGCGTTGGTGTTCGTTACGGCCCGCAATGAGGCGGGCCGTGCGCGGCCGCTGCTGGCCCACTGCTGCAGGGCCTCCAGTTGTTCGCGGGCCGTGCGCGACAGCGGCACCACCTGGGCGGCGGCACCGATCAGGTCGGCTTCGTTGAAGTCGCGACTCTGGCTGAAGCCCTGGTGCATGGCCTCGATCACCAGCTGCTCGAGCTCGGCGCCGGAGAAGCCGGCGGTGCGATCCACCACCACCTCCAGGGGAATGGTGTGTTGGGGCCGGCGACGGCGCAGCTGCAGATCGAGGATGGCGCGGCGCCCGGCGCCATCGGGCAGATCCAGCAGGAAGATCTCATCGAAGCGCCCCTTGCGCAGCAGTTCGGGGGGCAGTGTTTCCACCCCGTTGGCGGTGGCCACCACAAACACAGCGCTGCGCTTCTCGGCCATCCAGGTGAGCAGGCTGGCCAGCACCCGCTGGCTGGTGCCGCCATCGCTGCGACCGCCGTTGGCACCCCCAAAGCCCTTGTCGATCTCATCGATCCAGAGCACGCACGGGGCCATGGCCTCGGCCCGCTGGATCATGTCGCGGGTGCGCGCCTCGCTGGCCCCCACCAGCCCGGCGAACAGGCGGCCCACATCCAGCCGCAGCAGCGGCATGGCCCAGCTGTGGGCGATCGCTTTGGCGGTGAGCGATTTGCCGGTGCCCTGGGGCCCCACCAGCAGCACGCCGCGGGGCAGGGGCAGGCCGTAGCGGCGGGCCTCGTCGCTGAAGGCCAGGTGGCGCTGCTCCAGCCAGCCCTTGAGGGCCTCGAGGCCGCCGATGTCGGCCGGGGTGGCCTCCGTGGGGCAGAACTCCAGCAGCTCGCTGCGGGCGATGGCCTGGCGCTTCTCTTCGAGCACCTCGTCGAGGTCGGCGCTGCCCAGCTGGCCGCGGCTGGCCAGGCCCCGGGCGGCCACCTGGCGGATGCGCTGCTCGCTGAGGCCGCTGCAGCACTGGCTGAGCTGCTCCAGAAGCGGGGGCTGCAGGCTCTGGCCGCAGGCCTGGGCGATGCTGCTGAGCAGGGCCTGGATCTCCGTCTGATCGGGCAGCGGTAGATCCAGAAGGGTCACGCACTCCTCCAGTTCGCGGGGGAGTTGCCACTCAGCTGCGGTGATCACCACGGTGTGAGGGCTCTGGCGAAGGCTTGCGGCCAGGTTGCGCAGCTTGCGGCAGATGCTGCCGTCGTCGGTGTAGCGGTGAAAGTCGTGCAGCACGAGGATCGCCGGCTGCTCGCGGCTGAGGCTGCTGAGGCTCCCCAGGGCCGCCAGGGGGTTGCGGGCCGCTTCGCCCTCGCGGCCGGGCCAGCCGCTGAGGCCGCTGATGAAATCCCAGCGGGCCAGGCTGCGGTTGCCGAGCCGGCGGGCAGCGGCGGCCAGCAGGGTGGTGGCGCGCTCCTCCTCCTGGCTGCGGATCCAGAGAATCGGCGTGCGGGCGCGGATGAGCAGATCGAGGTGGTCGGCCCAGGCCTGGCTCATGGTTCCTGCAGCTGGCGCAGGGCGGCCCAGCGGGGATCCACCGCTTCGCCGCCGGCGCCGGCAGGGCTGGGGGGGCCGGGGCAGTCGTCGCCGCAGCGGTTCACCAGGGGCAGCTGCAGGCTGAGCTGCTCGAACAGCCAGTGCTCCGGCTCGAAGCTGCCGCTTGGATCGAGGCTCTCGCAGAGGTCATCCACCTCGAGATCGAGCACACCGGGCTCACTGGCGGTGTCGGGGCTGAGGCCCGCCTGGCGGGCCTGCTCCCCCAGCCAGAGCAGTTCGTGGGTGCGGAAGCTGAGGGGGTGGTTGTAGTGCTGCAGGCAGCGGTCGCAGCAGAGGGTCACGATCGTGCTGGCTTCTCCCTCCAGCTCCAGAACCGTACCGCGGTGCACAGCGCTGAGGGAGCCGCGCACGGGGGTGAGGCTGTGGAGAGCACTGAGGTGCTGCTCCACCTGCCAGCGGCGACCCTCGGCCAGGAGCCGCAGCTCCTGCACCGGAACAGGGCGAAGGTCGTGGTCGGCAGACATGGCCACGGGGCGAGGGCTCAGGGCTTCTTGCCCTTGGGCTCAAAGGGAAGCCGATCGCTGCCGCTCACGGTGGCGGTCACGGTCTTGGCTTCGGCGGCGAGTTGCTGATCAAGGATGGCCTGCAGGTTGTCGGGCAGGGTTTCACGGGTGAGCAGGAAGGTCTGCGCCGCCTGGAAGACGTTGGCCACCACCATGTAGAGCAGTACGCCAGCGGGCAGCGGGAAGAACAGGAACATGCCGGTGATCATCACGGGCGTGATCTTGTTGGCCGTGGCCTGCTGCGGGTTGGCGGGCATGCCCATGACCGAAAGGATCTGGCTCACGAACAGGCTGGCGCCGAAGGCGGCCACCAGGATCGCGATATCCCAGTTGATGGCGCCATCGGTGTAGAAGCCCACCTGGCCTAGGGCCTTGATGAACAGGAAGCCGCTGCGGGCTGCTAGGCCGGGGATCTTGGCTTCCACGGTCACATCGCCGGGAGCGATGGCGTGAATGGTGCCGTTCTGATCCACGCTCACCAGGCCTTCACCCTTGGTGACGGTCCAGGTGGGGTTGAAGGCCTCGCCGTTCTCCACGCCCCCCAGCACGGAGGCGAAGCTGGCGCCGTCCTTGGTGTGGAGGGTCACCGTTTCGGTGTCGCCCACGCCCAGCTTCACGCCCTTCTCGAGGCTGGCGATCACCG
>JBJTHL010000036.1:0-5617 GCA_046094445.1 Vulcanococcus sp. | reverse complement strand
CAGCCGCCAGCCGGGCCAGATCCTCCCGTTCGCGCAGGCTGGCCACCAGCAGCCGCAGCGGGTGGAGCGGCGTCTGAGCGCGGCTGGCCGTGTGCCCTCCCTGGAGGTGGCCCTGGCTCTGGTGGTGCTGATGCTGGTGGCCTGGGTGCTGCCGGCGGGCCTGCGCAGCGAGGTGCTGTTCGCCGGCCTGATCGGCCTGGTGCTGCAGATCCTCAGCACCTCCCTGGCCGACCTGTTCGGCGGCGAGGAGGAGGCGGTGGGGCGGATGGCCGTGGGCGGTGGCCTGGCCAGCCTGGTGTATCTGGAGCTGCTGGATGCCTCCTTCAGCCTCGATGGCACCATCGGCGCCTTTGCCATCACCAGCAGCCTGCCGCTGATCATGGCCGGCCTGGGCCTGGGGGCCCTGTTCATTCGCTCGCTCACGGTGCTGCTCAGCCGTGAGCGGGCCCTCGATCAGTTGATCTACCTGGAGCATGGTGCCCACTACGCCATCGGCGCCCTGGGCCTGCTGATGCTCACCGGGGTGGTGATCGGCCGCTGGGGCTGGCATGTGCCGGAGTGGCTCAGCGGCCTGATCGGCGTGGTGCTGCTGCTGCTGGCTCTGGGGGATTCCCTGCGCCACAACCGCCGCCAGGGGGGTGCAGCATGAAGCTGCGCCTCTTTCTCGACAGCGCCGACCCCCAGGCCTGGCGGCAGTGGCTGCCCAGCGGCCTGTTCCATGGCGTCACCACCAATCCCACCCTGCTGAAGCGGGCCGCTCAGCCCTGCGATCTGGCCACCCTGCGGGCCCTCAGCCAGGAGGCCCTCGCCCATGGGGTGCAGGAGCTGCATCTGCAGGCCTGGGGCGCGGACCTGCTCACCTGCGGCCGGGCCCTGGCGGATCTGGCGCCGGAGCGGATCTGGATCAAGCTGCCGATCACCCGCGCCGGTGTGGAGGCGGCCCGCGGGCTGCGGGCCGATGGTCTGGCCGTCACCTTCACCGCCTGCTACGAGCCGGCGCAGGTGCTGCTGGCGGCGGCCATCGGTGCCGACTACCTGGCCCCGTACCTGGGCCGCATCAGCGACCTGGGCCGCGACGGCCACGCTGCGCTGATCGCGATGCAGCGCTGTGTGGATTCCTTGGAGAGTCCGCTGCGGCTGCTGGTGGCCAGCCTGCGCGAACGGGAGGATCTGGCCCGGCTGGCGGCTGCCGGCCTGAGCACCTTCACCATCAGCCCGGCGATCGCCGAGGCGCTGTTCAGCGTGGAAGCCACCGAGGCGGCGGCGCTGCAGTTCGAGCAGGACGCTGCCGGTTGATGGCGCCGGCTGGGTTCAACGGCCGTTGTCGAAGCGCAGTTCACCCACCACGTGAAGCTGCACGGCCGGGCCGGGATGCAGGAACTGCTGGCCCAGCTCCTCCAGGGTGAGCGGCGTGAGCCATTCGAGCTGACGCATCAGCTGCAGGGCCACGGCATGTTTGGCGCGGCTGGCGCCGTCCTCCACCTTGATGGCCAGGCCCAGGCCCTCGCCAACGCGGCTGAGGCACTGGATGCCCTCAGCGCCGCCCTTGCTGAGCACCTGGCCGTGGCCGCCGCGCATCACGGCCGTATCGAAGCGGCCTTCACCGGCCACCAGATCGGGGTGGGCGAGCATCGCCCGGCTGAGCCGCTCGAGATCCGGCTGTTCGCCGGCGCCGAGATGGGCAAAGAGCAGGGCCATCTGGGCCAGTTGCAGCTGCAGGGTGGGGGCGCCGCAATCGTCGCGGGCGCTCACCAGTTCGGCGCCGGGCATGCCCAGCAGTTCACCCACCCGCTTGAGCACCTGCTGCTGCAGGGGATGCTCGATCTGCAGATAGCTCTCCAGGGGCCAGTGCAGCCGCCGGCAGGTGGCCAGGAAGGCGGCGTGCTTCCCGGAGCAGTTGTGCTCCAGCGGGCTCTGGCGCCCCGCCGGGGTGGGGCACTGCAGCTGTTCGGCCTCCAGCTCGGCCTTCCAGAGAATCTTGAAGGCCTCGCGCGCCTGGGGGGCTGCGCCGGCGTGGGAGGCGCAGGCGATGGCCAGGGCCCGGTCGTCGTGGCCGCCGTGATCGGCGGCGCCGCTGCTCACGAACACCTGGGCCTGGAAGGGCTTGAGGGCGGAGCGAATGAAGCTGAGCTGCTGGGGATCACCGGCGCGCATCAGCACCCGGCCCCGCTGATCGCACACCACCGCATGGGCCCGATGCACCGATTCGGTGATGCCACCGCGGCTCAGGCGCACCTCCAGGGGCGGGGCACCGCTGCGGGTGGCGGAACCGAAGCTGCTGGACAAGCTCATGGCGGGCTCGGCTGCCCCATCGCTCAGAGAGCCTGACAGAGAACCGTGCCGCTCAGCAGCAGCGCAGCAGTGATGGCCAGGGCCCGCTGCAGGCGCTGCAGGACCGGCCGCACCTCGTGCTGGGAGACCAGCAGATCCTGCTGCCGCCAGGCCAGGGGCTTCTCCCACACCTGGCCGTCGTACCAGCCGGATTCTTCGTAGTCCACGCTGGTGGCCTGCAGGCGCCGCTGCAGGGTGCTCCAGCCCAGCCACTGCCGCAGCAGCAGCAGCAGCGGCACCAGCAGCGCTGCCACGCCGCCGGCCGCCAGCAGGCGCACGGGATCGTGGCGCAGGGGGATGCTGCCGGTGGCCACCAGCAGGGTGAGGGGCATGGCGATCAGCCAGCTGCGCCCGAGCGGCACCGCCAGGCCGCGGTCGCCGTTGTGGGGCCACACAAAGAACCAGGAGGTCTGCAGCTCGCGGTATTGCTCGAGCGGCCGCTGCTCCGGCGGTACGGGGCAGGGCCCCAGTTCGCTGAGCAGGGCGTCGCGCGGCAGCGGATCCGGTTGTGGATCGGAGCCAGCCATGGCCAGGTGCGGCCTCAGGCCGTAGCGCTCTGCTCCGACCCTAGGTAGGTCTCCTTGTCGCCGTGACCCCAGAAGGATTCGAGGTCGTAGTAGCTGCGCTCCTCGGGGGTGAGGGCGTGCACGATCACCTCGCCGTAGTCGAGCAGCACCCAGCGGCCTTCGGTCTGTCCCTCCTTGCGCAGGGGCAGACGGCCGGATTCCTCCTCGATGCGGTCCTCCACCGAGCGGGCGATGGCACGCACCTGCACGTCGGAGAAGCCGGTGGCAATCACGAACCAGTCGGCGATCGAGGAGATCTCCTCCACGCGGATCAGCACGATGTCGGCCGCCTTGCGGTCGTCGCAGGCGTCGGCGGCCAGCAGGGCCAGGGCCTTGCTGTCGTTGGGATCGAGCTTGGGCCGGCCCAGGGCCGGGTGGATCTCAGCTGCGCTGCCGGTTGCCGGGTCAACGGCTTCAGCCATACACGTTCTCACTGCTCACGGATTGACGGGACCCCTGTTGCTGAGCCATTTCGGCCCGGGCCTTGCCTGCACTCTTGCGCAGCGCCTCCAGGCGGTCTTCGTAGAAGCCGCGCTTCTTCTTCTTGCGGGTCTGCTCCACCAGCTCCTTGAGGGCACCGCCGAGGCTCTTGTAGGCATTGGGCAGCGTGTAGCCAAAGCGGCAGGCCAGATCGATCGCCCGCTCATCGGCGGAGATGGCGTCCTGCAGGCGCTTTTCAGAGTTGTTCTTCAGGTAGAGGCGGTAGCCGGCGAACCCGGAGAGGCCCAGGGCCATCAGCAGCAGCAGGCCGTCCTGCACCCACAGCTCACCGATGGCACCGCCGAGGCCGATGGCCAGGGCTGCCATCTCCCAGCCGTCGCGGGGCACCGCATCGTTCTGGATGCGGCCCACCTCGTGCCAGAACAGCAGGTTGCGGTGGTCGAGGGCCAGCTGATCCCACTTCTGCAGGTCGAGCTGGATCTCCACCTCATCGCGGCCGATCTCCTCGATCGTGATCAGCGGCGGGTCGGCGGAGGCGGCCGCTTCCACAAACACCCAGCTCTGCATCTCGGGAGGCAGCAGCCCCTTCAGGCGCTGGAGTTCGCTCATCAAGCGTCACAGACGTGTCCGGGCCAACACTAGCGACGGCCGCCCACCGCTTCAGGACAGGCCTGGACAGCGGCCCGTAAGCCTGCGTGAGAGGCTAGGCGGGTTTGGCTGCCGTCCACCGCCCATGCCCCGTCGCACGGATCTGCGTCGCATCCTGCTGCTGGGGTCGGGGCCGATCGTGATCGGTCAGGCCTGCGAATTCGATTACTCCGGCACCCAGGCCTGCAAGGCGCTGCGGGCGGAAGGCTTCGAGGTGGTGCTGGTGAACAGCAATCCGGCTTCGATCATGACCGATCCGGACATGGCGGATCGCACCTACATCGAGCCGCTCACCCCCGAGGTGGTGCGGCGGGTGATCGAGATCGAACGTCCCGACGCCCTGCTGCCCACCATGGGCGGCCAGACGGCCCTCAACCTGGCGGTGGCCCTGGCCAGAAACGGCACGCTGGAGCAGTTCGGCGTGGAGTTGATCGGCGCCAACCTGCAGGCGATCGAAAAGGCCGAAGACCGCGACCTGTTCAAGCAGGCGATGGAGCGCATCGGCGTGGCGGTGTGCCCGTCCGGCATCGCCACCACCCTCGAGGAAGCCGAGGTGGTGGGGGAGCAGATCGGCAGCTATCCGCGCATCATTCGCCCCGCCTTCACCCTGGGCGGCAGCGGCGGCGGCATTGCCTACAACCCCGAGGAGTTCCGGGCGATCTGCCTGAGCGGCCTCGATGCCAGCCCGGTGAACCAGATCCTGATCGAGCAGTCGCTGCTCGGCTGGAAGGAGTTCGAGCTGGAGGTGATGCGCGACACCGCCGACAACGTGGTGATCGTGTGCTCGATCGAGAACCTCGATCCGATGGGGGTGCACACCGGCGACTCGATCACGGTGGCTCCGGCCCAGACCCTCACCGACCGCGAATATCAGCGGTTGCGCGATCAGGCCATCGCGATCATTCGTGAGATCGGCGTGGATACCGGCGGCAGCAACATCCAATTTGCGATCAACCCCGCCAACGGCGATGTGATCGTGATCGAGATGAACCCACGCGTGTCGCGCAGCTCGGCGCTGGCTTCCAAGGCCACCGGCTTCCCGATCGCCAAGATCGCCGCGCGCCTGGCGGTGGGTTACACCCTCGACGAAATCCTCAACGACATCACCGGCAAGACGCCGGCCTGCTTCGAGCCCACCATCGACTACGTGGTCACCAAAATTCCGCGCTTCGCCTTTGAGAAGTTCCGCGGCAGCCCGGCGGTGCTCACCACGGCGATGAAGTCGGTGGGGGAGGCGATGGCCATCGGCCGCAATTTCGAGGAGTCGTTTCAGAAGGCACTGCGTTCGCTGGAAACGGGCCATGCCGGCTGGGGCTGCGATCGCCCCGATGCCACGCCGGAGCGCGCCGAGCTGGAGCGCCAGCTGCGCACCCCATCGCCCGATCGCATCTTTGCGGCGCGCACGGCGATGGTGAACGGCTACAGCGATGCCGACATCCACCGCATCTCGTCGATTGATCCCTGGTTTCTGGCGAAGCTGCGCCGGATCATCGAGGCGGAACAGCGTTGGCTGAAGGGTTCGCGCCTGGATGATCTTGATGCAGCGGCGTTGCTTGCCCTGAAGCAGTTGGGCTTCTCCGACCGTCAGATCGCCTGGGCCACTGGAGCCCAGGAGCTCGCGGTGCGCGAGC
>JBJTHL010000035.1:0-2725 GCA_046094445.1 Vulcanococcus sp. | reverse complement strand
AGGATCACCGTCCGCACCCGCTCATCCACCGGGTTGGAGTCGCCGCCGTGCAGCATCAGCGCCCGCACGGCACTGCGGGACTGGCCAAAGCGATCCACCCGGCCTTCGCGTTGTTCGTGGCGGGTGGGGTTCCAGCACAGGTCGTAGTGCACCACCGCATCGAAGGTGTGCTGCAGGTCGATGCCCTCCGAGAGGCAGTCGGTGGCCACCAGCACGGGCACCTTGCCGTTCGCCAGTTCGTTCTGCAGCTCACGGATGCGCTCCACCCGCTCCTCCGGTGGCAGATCACCGGTGACGGCCATCACCACGTGAGCGCGCTTGGGCAACTCCTCCTCCAGTTGCTCCGCCAGGTAGTGGGCGGTAGGCCGGAAACGGCAGAAGATCACCGGCCGGAAGCCCTCCGCTAGCAGCGCTTTGAGCTCTTTCAGCAGCTGCTTGAGCTTGGGATCGTGGGCCTTGCCGCGCAGGCGATCCGAGCGCTCGATCAGATCCCTCAATAGCCCGGCATCGGCCGACTCCGTCAGATCAGCCCCTGGGGCGGCTTCTTCGGCGCTGAACTCTTCTTCTGCGCCATCGAGCACGGCGAGCGTGGCCATGGCTTCCAGGTCATCGGCCAGCTCGTCTTCGCTGGAGGCTGAGGCTGGATCAGCGCCGTTCTGGAGGTTGAACAGCTTGGTGCGTAGGGAGGCCGAGGCGGCGGCGGGGCTGCTGCTGACGCAGCGCAGCAACGCCAGAGCCGCCCACCAGCTCATCCGCTGGCGCAGCTTGCTTTCGCCAACACTCCGCTCTACCAGTTCACGGGCATAGGCCAGCACGTCATCGAACAGACGCCCCCAGTCGCCGCTGAGGGTGTAGGTGGCTTCGCGGGTTTCACGATCGGGGAAGTCGGCACCCTCGGTGCCCCACTCCTCCTTGAGATCGAGCCGGCGGCGCTGCACGAAGTAGTTGCCCAGCTCATCGCGCAGGTCCTTGCGGCGCTGGCCCTCGGGCATCTCGCTGAGGCCCTCGAACTTGGGATCGAGCAGCCCGAGCAGGTTGTCGAACGCCTCCTTGTCGCCGCTGTGGGGTGTGGCGGTGAGCAGCACCAGATGGCGCTGGGGATCAGCGGCCAGGCCCCGCAGCAGCTCATAGCGCTGCTGGCGCCCGCCACCTTTGCGGGCGGCGCAGGGATGAGCCTCGTCCACGATCACGAACTCGCCGCAGCTGCGCAGGAATCCCTCGCGGTTGCGGTCGCTCTTGATCCAGTCGAGGCTCACCACCGTGAACGGGATCACATCAAAGATCGACTTGCCGGCCGGCAGCCCCCGCTCCAGCTTCTGGGCCGTACCCGGCCGCACCACCTCAGCTGCCAGGTTGAACTGGCGGATTATGTCGCTCTTCCATTTCTCACACAGGTGCGGCGGGCAGATCACCGTGACCTTGCGGATCTCGCCGCGATCGAGCAGTTCCCGGGCGATCAGCAGCGCCTCCACCGTCTTGCCGAGGCCCACCTCATCGGCGATCAGCACCCGGCTCACCTCCTGCTTGAGCGCCATCAGCAGTGGCACCAGCTGGTAAGGCCGTGGCTCCAGCGCCACGTTGCCGAGGCAGCGGAATGGGCCCGCTCCGGCGCGCAGCTTGAGCAGCAGGGCATCGCGCAGCAGCAGCGCCGAACTCTGGGAGCCGCTCAGGGCCGGATCGGGCAGGGCAAAGCTCGCCGGCTTCACCTGCTGGCCTTCCAACGGCCAGAACAGGGTGGCGATCGTCTGATCCCCGCCGCCCAGGGGCCGCAGCCGCAGAACCTGGTCCTGCTTCTCCATGCGGCTCTGGGGCAGCGTCACCCATTCCCTTCCCCGCACCTTGACGATCGAGCCGGGGCTGGTGATGTCGGGCAACGCTGGGGGTGGTCTGGAGGTGGGCTGTATGAGGGTTGTGGTCATGCCGCAACCTCCAGTTCATTGGCTTCGCTGTCGTCTTCGTCGATCTGAGGCAGAGCGGCCTCTCCATCAGGTGGCGGGCTTTCGATGGCGATAGGTTTGCCGATCACCGCGGCAATCAGCCCCAGCAGATCCCGCCGGCGCTGTTCGTAGAAGGCGTCGAAGGCATCACTCCTGAGCAGCTCGGGGTTGATGCGGTGCGAGTGGAGGAGCTCATCCATGGCGGCAGCGGCATTCACCGTGCCGGATGTCTCCGACGCACCCTGGTTCTTCAGATACGCCCGCTCCAACTTGGGCAGATAGGTGGAGGGGGCTGCGCCGCCGATCACACGGTTGGTTCGAGCGCTCTGCGGCGTCTTGTTGAGGATCGAGTTGGCCCGATCAGGGCCAATGCGGTTGTCCTCGCACCAGACAGCGGGAAAGACATGGTGAATGTCGATCGCGTCGTCGTAGAAGATCGCGTCATTGATCGGTTGTCCCGTGCGAAAGTCTTTGGCCTGTTCTCTCAGCAACAGCGTGTAAAGACCCTTGTAGGCGGCACTGTTGCGGGTGCGCATCGTGTCGAGTCGGTTCGGGCGGAAGTCCGCTTCGTACACCGTGCTCGGATCGGGGCCCTGCCCCGCCACCCACTCCATCACCTCCGGGAAATCCTTGGCGAAGCGAGTTTCGATCGCCCCGCCATACAGCTCTCCCAGCACACCGCACCAATACCAACGCTGCACCTTCGCCGTGGTGGCCGCCGCCTCGTAATCACTGCCCAGGCTGGTCAGGATTGCGGCTAAGGGGACCAGTTGGGTGACGTAAGGAAG
>JBJTHL010000034.1:0-6892 GCA_046094445.1 Vulcanococcus sp. | reverse complement strand
GCTCTACTGGCAAGGCCAGGGCAGCCTCTGGGCAAGCCTGCGCCGACGGCAGGCGGTCGCGGTGGTGGGCACCCGCCACCCCTCCCGGCCCTCCAAGCCACGGGTATCGGCGTTGCTCGCCAGCTGGCGCCGCCGCAGCGGCCCAGGCCCCAGTGAGCGGATCAGATCCCCGGGCTCGAGCAGGGCCGTGGCTCCCTGGGCAAGCCAGCGATTGCTGCCGGCAGCGCTGGCACGGGTGGTGTCCGCTGGGACGGCCCACAGCGGTGTGCCTCCATCCCAGGCCATCTCCGCAGAATGCAGGGCTCCGCTCTGCAGCGGGCACTCCACCAGCACCACCGCCTGGGCCAGGGCCACCTGCAGCCGGTTGCGTGCGGCGAAATGACCGGCTTGCACGGGTGTTCCCGGTGCCAGCTCACTCACGAGCAGCCCTGCTTCCGCCACCCGCCGTTGCAGCGGCCCGTGATGGCGTGGATACACCCGCTCCAAGGGCGTGCCCAGCACGGCCACCGGTCGCCCTCCCGCCTCCAGGCAGCCCTCATGGGCCGCCGCATCGATGCCCTCGGCCAGCCCACTCACCACCGGCCAGCCGGCCTCCGCCAGGGCCCGTCCGATCTGGCGCGCCATCGCTTCCCCGTGCCGGGAGGGGTGGCGGGTGCCCACCACCGCGACCGCCTGCCGTCGGCGCAGGCTTGCCCAGAGGCTGCCCTGGCCTTGCCAGTAGAGCTGCAGCGGCGGCTGCTCCAGGCGCTGCAGCGAATGGGGCAGCGCCGCTTCCCCCCACACCAGGCAGCGCTCGCCTCGCCAGCGGCGCCTCTGGGCCGGGCTGGGAGGTTCGCTGATGGGGGAGGGCCCCAGCAGCTCACGGCAGGCCTGCAAGTTCTGCTGGCCCTTCTGCCCCCAGCGGGTTCCCGCCAGCGCCGAGCTAACGGCATCTGGAGGGGCGTTCCAGGCCTGCTCCAGGCCACCGAAGTGCTCGTGCAGCCGTTTCAAACGCACCCAGCCGATGCCCGGGATCTCACTCCAGAGCCGCCTCCAGAGCCGCTCGCGTTCCTGCAACGGCTCTGGGCGGGCGCCCACGGTCTGCGGAGCGTTGGTTTGCGCTGGGGGGCTGCCCGTGGCTGGCGCTCGCTCCGCCTGGCGGGCTGCCCTGGCAGCAAAGGGAGCGTAGACCACCTCACCCATCACCCATCCAGCCGGCTGGTACAAATGTACCGTAGCCCTGGGCGGGGCCCGTTCAGGGCTATGGTTGCTCCGGGCCTCGGCGCAGGCGGACGAGGGCGTCGCTGAGGTCGGCCGGAGGGCGTCGCAGCAGCCGCCGTTGGCCAGCCCCGCCGGACAGCTCCACCAGCACCAGCTGCACGCTGGCCTCCGCCGCCACCACGCCATTGCAGAGAAACCTGCTGCGCCAGGGGAGCTTCACCCCCTGGTTTGGCAGCACCCAGCTGTGGAGCTCCACCCAGTCGCCGTGGCGCAGGCTCTGGCGGTAGTCGATGCTCAGGTTCACCACGGGCAGCTCCAGGCCTCGTGCTGACAACTCGGCATAGGCCATGCCCGCCTGCTGCAACGCCTCCACCCGCGCCTCCTCCAGCCAGGCGAGATAGGTGCCATGCCACATCACTCCGGCGTGGTCGGTGTGCTGCGGCAGCACCCGCCGGGCCAGCCGCCAGGGATGCCCATCGTCATGCTGCGTCACGGTCTGTTCCCATGGCGGGCTGGCCGCCCTGCATCGGCCATAGGCTGCCTCAGCGCGTTGCCACGACTGTGTTCCGCAACCTTCTGATCGCTGATTCCGGCAAGGGCCATGTGGAGGAGATGGTGCGCATGCTGCGCGACATCCCTGCGGCCCGTCAGGCTCGTCTCAACCTGCTGCACGTGGTGTCTGAGCAGGCCGGTGAGACCTATGCCGAGCACTCCCAGAAGGCAGCCGGCATCGTGGCTGAAGCGGTGCAGCGCCTTGGGCTGAACCCCAGCGAGGTGAACACGATCATCCGCCAGGGCGATACCAAGCAGACCGTGCTCAAGGTGGCCGACGAGCTCGATGCCGACCTGATCGTGATGGGCTCGCGCGGCCTGGGGCGGTTGCAATCGATCCTCAGCAACAGCGCCAGCCAATACGTGTTTCAGCTGTCCACGCGGCCGATGCTGCTGGTGCGCGACGACCTCTACGTGCGCCACATCAACCGTGTGATGGTGGCCATCGATGGCACCGGTGTCGGTGATGATGCCCTGCGGCTGGCCTGTGAGCTGGTGCGCGATATCCCCGGTGGCAGCCTCACCGGCATCCACGTGAGCCGGCAGGACATCACCCCATCGCGCGGCGGCAAGACCCCCGCCGATGAGGTGCTGGAGAAGGCTGTGCAGCGGGCGCGAGGCCTGGGCGTTGAGCTCAGCACCCTTCACGCCACCGGCGACATCGCCCGCGGTGTCTGCAAGGCCGCCACCGAGCACAAGGCCGATCTGCTGGTGATTGCCTCCCAGGACCGCCGGCCTCTGGTGGCCAGGGGGCTGGTGGACATCGATCGCCTGCTCGGCTCTTCGGTGAGCGACTACATCCGCGTGCATGCTCCCAGCCCGGTGCTGCTGGTGCGCGAGCCGGAAAGCCGCCGCTGACGGCTCCGCCGGGCGTGCCAACGCCCCTGCGCGCCCATGAAAAACCCCGGATCCTTGAGGGGCCCGGGGTTGCTCTGTATCGACGCGAGGCCGGGGCCGCTGTCAGCTCTGACGGCTGCTGGTCTGGATGTAGAGCACCAGCAGGAACACCGTCGGGACCAGCACGAACATCAGGCTGGCGACGAAGCCGAGATCGTTGGTTTCCATCGCAAAAGTCTTCAGCCCCGAGACCGTATCACCGCTGGACGGCGATTCCTCAGCCGGCTTCACCGCTCGTTGCGGTTTCGTTGCCGTCTGCGGCCTCCGGTGCGTCGGCGGCGTCGGCGTCACCCTCCACCACAGGCCAGGCGGTGGGACCGGCCGCCAAGGGCTCCGCCTTGGCCGCCGCGATGCGCTGCTCGCTATCGGCCAGGCCCAGCTGAGGGCGGGTGAGCACCATCACGGACTGCTGCACGAGGGTTTGGCAGGCCAGCCGCCAGCCCTCCGGCCGCCGGCGCAACTTCTGCTCTTCCACGGCGGTGCGGGGGCTGAGGCTGCCCGGGCCGCTTTCGGCTTCCACGGCCACGAAGCAGGTGATGCACTGGCCGCAGCCGCCGCAGTTGCCGAGCTTGCCCTTGAGGCCATAGAGCTCCACCCCTTCCCGCAGGGCCACCTCGCGCAGGTTCTCGCCGGGGTAGCACTCCACATCGCGCCCTTCGCGCACGAAACGGATCACGGGCATGGCTGAGCAGCGACTGGAGTCCATTGTGAGGGCAAGGGTTGCGTTTTATGACCGCCCCTGGGGCTGTGGGGGCCTGCGGCCGGGGCTGCTCCCGTCACGGCACGTTTCAGCTGCGTCGCGATTGGATCGGTGGGCCGGCCGAACCCCTTACCATCGCCAGCACGGATCAAGTGTCCGCTCGCTTTGGGTTGCCGGCCTGCCGGTTCCCTCGGCGAGCCAATCCTGATCGTGTTGCCGGCCGAATCTTTCGATGCGGCCGTCTGATTGTTTCCCCGGACCTAACCCCCATGGGATTGCCCTGGTATCGGGTGCACACGGTCGTGATCAACGACCCGGGCCGATTGCTGGCCGTGCACCTCATGCACACCGCTCTGGTCGCCGGCTGGGCCGGCTCCATGGCGCTTTATGAGCTGGCCATCTTCGATCCCTCCGACCCGGTGCTCAACCCGATGTGGCGCCAGGGCATGTTCGTGATGCCGTTCATGGCCCGTCTGGGCGTGACCGGTAGCTGGGGCGGCTGGAGCATCACCGGCGAAACCGGTGTTGATCCCGGCTTCTGGAGCTTCGAAGGTGTGGCAGCTGCCCACATCATTTTCAGTGGCCTGCTCTTCCTGGCCGCCATCTGGCATTGGACCTACTGGGATCTTGAGATCTGGCAGGACCCCCGCACCGGGGAGCCCGCCCTGGATCTGCCCAAGATCTTCGGTATCCACCTGCTGCTGGCCGGCCTGGGCTGCTTCGGCTTCGGTGCCTTCCACCTCACCGGGGTTTTCGGCCCCGGGATGTGGGTGTCCGACCCCTACGGCCTGACCGGTCACCTCGAACCGGTTCAGCCCGCCTGGGGGCCTGAAGGTTTCAACCCCTTCAACCCTGGCGGCATCGTGGCCCACCACATCGCCGCCGGCATCGTGGGCATCATTGCCGGCATCTTCCACATCACCACCCGTCCGCCGGAGCGCCTCTACAAGGCCCTGCGGATGGGCAACATCGAAACGGTGCTCTCCAGCGCCATCGCTGCCGTGTTCTTCGCCGCCTTTGTGGTGGCGGGCACGATGTGGTACGGCGCTGCTGCTACCCCGGTTGAGCTGTTCGGCCCCACTCGCTACCAGTGGGACCAGGGCTACTTCAAGACCGAGATCAACCGCCGGGTTCAGACCGCCCTCGACAACGGCGCCAGCAAGGAGCAGGCCTACGCCTCCATCCCCGAGAAGCTTGCCTTCTACGACTACGTCGGTAACAGCCCTGCCAAGGGTGGTTTGTTCCGCGTGGGTCCCATGGTGAACGGCGATGGCCTGCCCACCGGCTGGCTGGGCCACATCTCCTTCACCGACAAGGACGGCCGTGATCTGCAGGTGCGCCGCCTGCCCAACTTCTTCGAGAACTTCCCCGTGGTTCTGGAAGACAACCAAGGCATCGTGCGCGCCGACATTCCCTTCCGTCGGGCTGAAGCGAAGTACTCCTTCGAGCAGACCGGTGTCACAGCCACCGTCTACGGCGGTGCCCTCAACGGCAAGACCTTCACTGACCCCGCGGAGGTGAAGCGCCTGGCCCGTAAGGCCCAGCTGGGTGAAGCGTTCGAGTTCGATCGCGAGACCTACCACTCCGATGGCACCTTCCGCAGCTCGCCTCGCGGCTGGTTCACCTTCGGCCACGCCTGCTTCGCACTGCTCTTCTTCTTCGGCCACATCTGGCACGGTGCCCGCACCCTGTACCGCGACGTGTTCGCCGGTATTGATCCGGATCTGGGCGAGCAGGTGGAGTTCGGTCTGTTCGCAAAACTGGGCGACCGTTCCACCCGTCGCCTGCCCGAGGGCTATGTGCCCCCGGCCGGCACTACCCTCAGCTGACCCGGAGGTCAACCATGGAGAGCTTCGCCTACATCCTGATCCTCACCCTGGGCATTTCCACCCTGTTCTTCGCCATCGCGTTCCGCGATCCCCCGAAGATCGGCAAGTGAGCCCGGGCTGGTCTCAGCCTGCAGCCTCCGCTTCGGTGGGGGCTTTTTCATGGCCGGTCGCTGCGGGGTAGCTGGAACTCAGTGTGGGTTGCAGGGCGGCGGCGGCTCCGGCGAGTCTCACCGCCCGGAGCGGCCTTCCGGGGAGGGGGCCTTGAGACCCGCTGCCGGCCAACACTTCTCAAACTGGCTTGAGCTGTCTACACTTGGGCCACACAAATTCGCGATGGATCGGGCATGCAGTGCCCTTCTTGTCAGCACACCGACAGTCGCGTTCTGGAATCGCGCTCTGCCGATTCAGGCCGCAGTGTGCGGCGGCGGCGTGAATGCCTGCAGTGTGAGTTCCGCTTCACCACCTATGAGCGGGTTGAAACCGTGCCGATCACCGTGGTGAAGCGCAACGGCAGCCGGGAAGCCTTCAACCGCAGCAAGTTGCTGCACGGTCTGCTGCGGGCCTGCGAAAAGACCGGCCTGGAACCTGCGCGGCTGGAATCGGTGGTGGATGAGCTGGAGCTGCAGCTGCAGGGGCGCAGCGGCCGTGAGGTGCCCAGTACCGAAATCGGTGAGCTCGTTCTGCAGCAGCTCGCCGGCATGAGTGATGTGGCCTACGTGCGGTTCGCTTCGGTGTACCGCCAGTTCCAGAGCATCAGCGATTTTGTGGCCACGTTGGAAGGCCTCAGTCGCCAGCCCCGCGGCAAGCGACTGGCAGCTGTGGGGTGACGGCAGAGCTGCCCAGGCAGGCTCGGCTGTAGGGTTGGTGATTCCCCTGTGTCCGCTGGCGGGCGGCTGGGGATCCCTTCGCACTGCCTTAGGCAGGCCGCCAACCCTCCATGACCGTGACCCCTTCCGACATCAACGCCGCCACTGGCGCTGACGAGCTGGAGCTCGTCGCCCGGGACGACTTTGCGGATTCCGATCTCGATCTCGAGATCCCGGAAGAGGTGCCCAGCGCCGACGACCCCAGCAGCCGTGCCGCCGCGCGTGACATCGAAGGCGTCGGGTTCACCCTGGATGAGTTCGCGTCGCTGCTGAGCAAGTACGACTACAACTTCAAGCCTGGCGACGTGGTGAAGGGCACCGTGTTCGCCATCGAGCCCAAGGGCTCGATGATCGACATCGGCGCCAAGACCGCCGCCTTCATGCCGATGCAGGAGGTGTCGATCAACCGGGTGGAGAGCATCAGCGATGTGCTCGAGCCCGGAGAGGTGCGCGAGTTCTTCATCCTCAGCGAGGAGAACGAGGACGGCCAGCTCACCCTCTCCATCCGCCGGATCGAGTACCAGCGCGCCTGGGAGCGGGTGCGTCAGCTGCAGAAGGAAGACGCCACCATCTACTCCGAGGTGTTCGCCACCAACCGTGGTGGTGCCCTGGTGCGGGTGGAAGGGTTGCGCGGCTTCATCCCCGGCAGCCACATCAGCACCCGCAAGCCCAAGGAAGATCTGGTGGCCGACTTCCTGCCCCTCAAGTTCCTGGAGGTGGATGAGGAGCGCAACCGCCTGGTGCTCAGCCATCGCCGCGCCCTGGTGGAGCGCAAGATGAATCGCCTTGAGGTGGGCGAAGTGGTGATCGGCACCGTGCGCGGCATCAAGCCCTACGGCGCCTTCATC
>JBJTHL010000033.1:0-6207 GCA_046094445.1 Vulcanococcus sp. | reverse complement strand
GATTCTTAGAAATGATGGCTTCGGCCACATTGCGAGGAACTTCCTCGTAATGGCTGAACTCCATCGAGAAGATACCCCGACCCTGGGTCATGGATCGGAGCTGGGTGGCGTAGCCGAACATTTCGGCCAGAGGCACCTTGGCCTGGACCTTGGACTGTCCGTCTTCGACGGACTGACCTTCGACCTGGCCACGGCGGGAGGACAGGTCGCCGATGATGGAGCCGAGGAAATCCTCAGGAACCTCCACCTCGACCTTCATCATCGGCTCAAGCAGCACAGGATTGCACTTCTTGACGCCGTCTTTGAAGGCCATGGAACCGGCGATCTTGAACGCCATTTCCGATGAGTCCACGTCATGGTAGGACCCATCGACCATGGTGACCTTCACATCGATCATCGGGAAACCAGCAATCACGCCGGACTGGCAGGTTTCCTTCATGCCGGCTTCCGCCGGGCCGATGTATTCCTTGGGGACAATGCCGCCAACAATCTTGTTGACGAACTCGAACCCTGAACCCGGTTCACCGGGCTCCATTTCGATCACCACGTGGCCGTACTGGCCTTTACCACCGGTTTGACGGGCGAATTTGCCCTCACCTTTGGCTCTCCCGCGAATGGTTTCGCGGTAAGACACCTGCGGTGCGCCGATGTTGGCTTCAACCTTGAATTCGCGCAGCATGCGGTCCACCAGGATTTCCAGGTGGAGTTCGCCCATGCCGGCGATCACGGTCTGGTTGGTTTCCGGATCCGTGCGAACACGGAATGTGGGGTCTTCCTCGGACAGGGATTGCAGAGCCTTGGACAGCTTCTCCATATCGCCCTTGGTCTTCGGCTCCACGGCCACCGAGATCACGGGCTCGGGGATGTAGAGCGATTCCAGGATGATCGGATCGGAATCCACGCACAGGGTGTCGCCGGTGGTGGTGTCTTTCAAGCCGAGCACCGCACCGAGGTCGCCGGCCCGCAGCTCGTCCACTTCCTCGCGATCATCGGCCTTGAGGATGATCAGGCGGGAGATGCGCTCCTTCTTGTCCTTGGTGGAGTTCATCACGTAGCTGCCCTTCTGCAGCACACCCGAATAGATGCGCACGAAGGTGAGCTTGCCGAAGGGATCGGCCATCACCTTGAAGGCCAGAGCGCTGAAGGGAGCACTGTCTTCGGCTGGACGGATGGCCTCCTCGCCGTTGGGCAGGACACCCTGGATCGGGGGCACATCCACCGGTGCGGGGAGGTAATCCACCACAGCGTCCAGCAGCAGCTGAACGCCTTTGTTCTTGAAAGCCGATCCGCAGAGCATGGGAACCAGGCCGTGCTTCAGCACACCTTCACGGATGCCGGCGCGGAGCTGCTCCTCGCTGAGTTCACCGGTTTCCAGGAACTGTTCGATCAGCTCCTCATCGGTTTCGGCGATCGCTTCCATCAGGTTGGCGCGCCACTCGGCGGCCTCCTCGGCCATCGAGGCCGGGATCTCAGCCTCCTCGATGTCTTTGCCGAGCTCATCCTTGTAGATGAAGGCACGGTTCTTGACCAGATCCACGATGCCGCTGAGTTCGCCTTCAGCACCGATCGGCAGCTGGATCGGTACGGCCTTGGCCTTGAGGCGATCCTTGATCTGGCCGTACACCTTCAGGAAGTCGGCGCCGGTGCGGTCCATCTTGTTGACGAACACCATCCGCGGCACGCTGTAGCGATCGGCCTGGCGCCACACGGTTTCCGACTGGGGCTGGACGCCGCCCACGGCACAGAACACAGCGATCACCCCGTCGAGCACCCGCATGGAACGCTCCACCTCAATGGTGAAGTCCACGTGGCCGGGGGTATCGATGATGTTGATGCGGTGATCGAGCCAGCTGGTGGAGATGGCGGCCGCCGTGATGGTGATGCCTCGCTCCCGCTCCTGGGCCATCCAGTCGGTCACGGCGGCGCCGTCGTGCACCTCACCGATCTTGTGCACCACACCGGAATAGAAGAGGATCCGTTCGGTGGTGGTGGTTTTGCCGGCATCGATGTGAGCGGCGATACCGATATTTCTGACGCGTTCCAGGGGATAGGCGCGAGCCACGGGGGTCTCCGGGGGGGTGAGATCGATAAAAAAGCGGGCGTCACTCTACAAGTCGGCCCAGGCCAACGCTTGTGTGGCAGGGCCGCCCGGGCCCTGCCGAGTGCTGCCTCAGTAGCGGTAGTGGGCGAAAGCCTTGTTGGCTTCGGCCATCTTGTGGGTTTCCTCCCGCTTGCGGACGGCGCTGCCGGCCTCGTTGGCCGCATCCATCAGCTCACCGGCCAGTTTCTGGGCCATGCTGCGGCCGTTGCGGGCCCGCGAGAAGTTCACCAGCCAGCGCAGGGCCATGGCGGTGCCCCGCTCCTGACGCACTTCCATCGGCACCTGATAGGTGGCGCCACCCACGCGACGGGCGCGGACCTCGACCAGAGGCGTGGCGTTCTTGACGGCGGTCTCGAACAGCTCCAGGGGATCTGCGCCGGTGCGCTCGCCGATCAGGGTGAAGGCGTCGGACAGGATGCGCTGTGCGGTCGACTTCTTGCCGTGCTTCATCAGACGGGCCACGATCATCGTGGCCAGGCGGCTGTTGAACTGCGGATCGGGCAGGATCGGGCGCTTTTCAGCGGCGTTGCGGCGTGACATAAACCTGGAGTGGCGGAATCAGCAGGGGGGAATTCAGCGGGCGATCAGCCCTTGGGGGTCTTGGCGCCGTACTTCGACCGAGACTGACGCCGGTCCTTCACGCCGGCGGTGTCGAGCGTGCCGCGAATGATGTGGTAGCGCACACCAGGGAGGTCCTTGACACGACCGCCGCGGATCATCACAACCGAGTGCTCCTGCAGGTTGTGACCGATGCCTGGGATATAGGCGGTCACCTCAAAACCGGAGGTCAGGCGCACACGGGCCACCTTGCGCAGCGCCGAGTTGGGCTTCTTCGGGGTGGAGGTGTACACGCGGGTGCAGACACCGCGGCGCTCGGGGCAGGCGCGCAGGGCAGGCGACTTGGTCTTGCGGGTGAGACGCTGCCGCTCGCTGCGGATCAGCTGCTGAATGGTGGGCATCGAGAGCCGGTTGGGGTCTTGAGGTCTGAGCTGGAGCTTGCGCGAACAGCTGGCGCGGCCGTGCCAGAACGACACGTCCGTTTCGACAATCCGCCACCTTACTGCCTCGCCTGTCCGCCACCGGGCGGGGGTTCGGAAGCCGGGCCGAAGGCTGCGCCGCAGGCGCAGATGCGCACGTCGCGCCCTGCACGCACGAGGAAACCACCGCCGCTGAGGTCGCCGCGGTAGTCGAGCTCCAGGCCGCTGAGGCGCTCACCCTGATCCGCCGGTGCATAGAGCGTGATGCCGTCGGCACGGGCGAGGGCCACGCCCGCCAGGTGTCCCGGGCGGATGCGGATGACCCAGCGCTCGCAGCCACCCTCGACCAGATCGAGGTGCATCATCCCGGGGGTGCCGGCTACCGCTGCCTGACGGCCCAGCTCGGCGGCGGCGGCGGTGCTGAGGCGCAGGCTGTGGCCCCGGGGCATGGCGGTTGGGAGGGCGTCGGTGGCGCCAGTGTGTCAGGGGGCGGGTGCCGCGCCGCCGAGTGCGACCCGTCGGCTCCGCCCCTGCAGCTCCTCGCGCGGCACCAGCCCCAGCCCGTTGTGCACCGCCGCTGCCACGCCGCGCCCCTTCACCGTGTGCTCCTGCCCCAGCACCAGGCCGGTGGAGCTGCCGCCATCGAGGTTGAGGGCCTCGCGCAGGCCCTGGCTTTGCAGCACCAGGGCCGTCTCCAGCAAGGTGGGCCCGGCTCCATTGAGCCCCTGCAGGGTGATCAGCCAGAGCTGCCGGCCGTCGTTGGCGATCACCGTGCGCGGGGCCCCCTGGCCGAGGAAGCCACTGCTGAAGCCCTCGCCCACCCCGTTGAGCACCAGCTGGCCGCCCAGCAGCAGCAGTGGCCCGCCGCCGATCACAAACGGTTTGCTGCCCAGCGGGTGGCTGGGTCTGCTACGCAGCTGCAGCCGTTCACCGGCAGCCCACGGCAGCTGCAGGCCGCCGCGGGCCACCAGCAGCTCCTCGCCGGGCGCCAGCGGCGCTCCGGTCTCCAGGTCGGCTGTCTCGAAGCGCCGCTGCACCGTTCCCTGGCGGACCACCACGGCCGTTTCGCCGCCACTGAGCGGCTGGTAAGCGCGGCCCCAGTCGGCCGTGTAGCGCGCCAACCCCTTCTGCACGTAGCCGCTGTTGAGGCCGATCAGGGGCCAGCGCTGCCCCTGGCTGTCCTCCACGCTTTCCTCCAAGCTCAGCCGCCCGAACAGAGGCAGTTCGCTGGTGTTCCAACCGATGGCGCCGCGGTTGAGGATCGGCCCGGAGAGCCAGCGCCCCTCATCGCGGAGGGCTCCGAGCGGCAAGCGGTTCACCCGGTTGAAATAGCCGCCGTTGATGGCGATCAGCGCCTGTTTCTGGCGTGCCAGCTGGCTGAGGCTGCTGAGCCCCTGCATGCCATCGGGGCGATTGAGGGGGCGCAGCGCCAGAGGCACTCGCTGCGGGTCGAGCCGCACGCTGTGGAGCAGCAGCTGTTGGCTGCCGATCCAGGGGCTGCTCCGTTCGATCGCCAACCCCTGGCCCAGCAGCGCCGCCAGCCGCGGATCGCGGGCGGGGTTGCCGGCCTGGCCCCCCGCTGCAGCGCCGCTTCCGGGCAGATCCAGCACCAGCCGCCAGGGCCCGGCCAGGCTCAGCCGCTGGCCCTCCGCCCGCAGCGACAGCCACGGTCCCTCCTGGCGGGGGGCCAGGCCCAGACCCTCCAGCTGCCGCTGCTGATCAGCGTTGCTCTGGGCCGAGACCAGCAGCCGGCCATCGCCGCTGCGCACCAGGCCTGGCCCCTCCAGATCCAGCACCACCCGCTGGGCGCCGGCCCCCAAGTCGCGGCTGCGGATCCCACGCAGGTTCGTGGGCGGCAGGTTGAGCTGCAGCTCCTCGCCCCGCACGGCGAGCTGCACACCAAGAGCCTCCAGCAGCGGCAGGGGCGGCACTGCCACTTCGTCGTCGAGGCTGCGCTGGCGCCCGGGCGGCAGCTCCTGGCGTTGTCCGTACCACTCCAGCACCAGAGCGCCCCCCTCCCCCTGGCTGCGGTTCATCCCCAGCTGCCCCTCGAGCACCTCCAGGGGCAGCCACAGCTCGCCGGCCTCCAGGCGCCAGCGCGCCTGCTGGCGCAGGCCGTTGATCCGCACCGCTTTGCCGGCGCCGCGCTGGGGCAACCGCAGCAGGGGCAGCTCCTGCCCCGTCGGCTGCGGTAGCGGGGGCAGCGGCAGGGGCGGTGCGGCCGCGATCACCGGGGCAGCGCTCAGCAGTGGCATCAATGCCAGCAGGCGCCGCATGGTCAACGTTGTGGCAATCGGCGAACGCTAGCGACGTTGTGCGGGCCCGACCCGCGGTCGCGGTTTCGTTGGCACAGGTCCGTAGGATGGGAGGTTTGCAGCACGGCCTGCGACCGGTCTTCAGCCCAGCGGGTCCCTCGCGATTCCGCCCCTGAAGCCCTCGGCGCCGCTGGCCCTGCGCTGCGTTACCGCTACAGGTTGTCGCCGGGTTATGTCGTTGTCTGCTCGTCCCGTCTGGCCCCACTGCGACAGCCCCGCTCCGGCTGCGGTGGCCGGTGAGAAAGACGCCTGCGGCGTGGGCTTCCTGGCCAACATCAAGGGTGAGGCCAGCCACTGGGTGTTGCAGCAGGCCCTGCGCGGCCTCGACTGCATGGAGCACCGCGGTGGCTGCGGCGGTGATGCCGATTCTGGCGACGGTGCCGGGGTGCTCTGCGGAATCCCCTGGACTTACCTCGACAGCGTGTGGCCTGAGGCCGCCGCCGCTGCGGCCAGCCCCCGGGGTCTGGGCATGGTCTTCATGCCAGCCGACGCCGAGCGCCGTGACCAGGCTCGCGGCTTCTGCGCCGAAGAGGCCGCCAAACTCGGCCTGCGCAGCCTGGGTTGGCGTGCCGTGCCGGTGGATGCCGGCGTTCTGGGCCCGCTGGCCCGGCAGACCGCGCCGGTGATCGAGCAGTGGATGCTGGCAGCCGACGCCGACGGCGATGCCCTCGAGGCCCTGCTGTTCCGCCTGCGCCGCCGCTGCGGCGACCGGGCCCGCGAGGCCTGGGGCGCAGGCCCGAGCGATCTCTATTTTGCCTCCCTCAGCGGTCGCACCGTTGTGTACAAGGGCATGGTGCGCTCGGAAGTGCTCGCG
>JBJTHL010000032.1:0-2931 GCA_046094445.1 Vulcanococcus sp. | reverse complement strand
TCGGTGCCCACCGGGTCGTAGGTCTTGGGCAGGGCGTCGGTCACAGCGGGGGCACAGGCACTCGGGCCATGCTCGCAAAGGGCCCAGGCCCGGCAAGAATGCAGACCCATGCTCAAGCGCTGATCCGGCTCCGACGCCTGCTGACGCTGCTGGCTGCGGCCCTGGCCACCACAGGCTGCAGCCCACTCCTGCGCCCCCAAGCGGTGCTGTTCGTGGCCGTGGGCAGCAACAGCGAGCAACGCATCACCGGTGAACTGCGCCAGGACATCCAGGAGCGGCTGGAGGTGCTGGAAACCGGTGTCCTGCGCCTCCACCCGGACACGAACATCCAGGTGGGGCTGTATCAGGCCGATCAGCTGATGGCGGCGATGCAGCGCCGCAGCCAGGCCGGGCTGGAACCCGATCTGCTGTTCGTGAACGGCGATGCGGCGCTGCAGCTACTGAGCAACGGCCTGATCGATCCCATGCCGGCGAGCCCGGCGCTGCTCAACAACTTCGCCCCGGAGCTGCTGGATCGGGTGCGGGATGGCCGCGGCCGCCTGGCGGGCCTGCCCGTTCTCGTGCAGACCCAGCTGAGCTGCTTCGATCGGCGGCGGGTGCCCCAGGCACCGGCCACACTCGCTGAACTGCTGCAGATGAGCGCCGGCGGCCAGGCGGTGGGGCTGACGGTGGATCCCGCCCATGTGCTCTGGACGGCGGGCAGCCTGGACGCGATCCCAGCGCTGCAGCATGTCCTGCACGGGCAACGCCCGAGCGCGGAGGATCGAGCGGCGGTCACGGGTTGGCTGCGTTGGCTGGGGGCGGCCAGCAGCCAGCAGCGCATCACCTTCTTCGGCAGCCAGGCCGAGGCGGAGGCGGCCTTGCTGGCGGGGGAGGTGAGCTGGATCGCCTGCAGCAGCATCAGCGTGCCGATGCTGCGCCGCCATCTCGGCAACCGGCTGGGGGTCGCGCCACTGCCGAATGGCCCGAATGGGCAACCGGCCGCCGCCGTGAACCGTGTGCGGGTGATCGCCCTGGGGCGGCACTCCAGCACCGGCGGCCGTCAGCGCGCGCTCGCGTATGCGCGGTACAGCGTGAACCCGCTCACCCAGCGCACCATGACCACGGGCTCGCGCACGGTGCTGCCCGCCAATCGCTTCGTGACGGTGCCGGTGCAGAGTTCACAGCTGCTAGAGGCGATGCAGATCGCTGCAGACCAGGGGCGTCAATCCAACGCTCTGGTGGCGGTGATTCACGGCAGCGACCAGCGGGGGCCCCAGCTCAAGGTGCTGCTCACCAGCCTGGTCTTCGGCGAGACCACCGCGGACGCCGCCAGCGACGCACTGCTGAAGCTGCTGCAGGTGACGCCATGAGGGAACTGCTGCAAGACATCCTCGGCTGGCTGGGCTACCTGGAGCGGCCGGCGGTGCAGCTGCAGGTGGTGATCAGCTTGGCGCTGCTGCTGCTCAGCCGGCAGGCACGGCGGCGGCGCTGGCTCGGGCGGCGGCTGCCGGTGGCGGCTTACCCGATCCTGGGGTTGAGCCTGCAGGGGCTGAGTTGCCTGCTGCTGGCAGTGTTCAGGCAGCCCTACGGACTGGCCCTGCTGCTGGGGGAGCTCTGGCTGGGATGGGCCGGCCTCGGCCTGCTGCACCGCTGGCTGCGGGGCTGGCTGCCGACTGCGGAGCTGCATCGCCTGGAGACCCGCTTGCTGCGGCCGCTCTACCTGCTGCTGGCACTGCTGCTGCTGATCAGCGAGTTCGACAGCCTGCGCGATCTGGCCGTGATCCCGATGGGGCAACTGCTGGGCGTCTCCCTGAGCCTGGAGAAGGTGTTCAACGCCCTGCTGGTGATCTACCTGGTGCTGGTGGGCTGCGGCCCCCCGGCGGCCGGGCTGGCCTGGCTGCTGCAGCGGGCCCTGGACATGAGCGAGGGCAGCCGCAAGGCCTGCGAGCTGATGCTGCGCTACACGGTGGTGGGCCTGGGGCTGGTGGGCGTGGCCGTGCACCTGGGGCTGAACACCACGGCTCTGATCGCGGTGGCCGGCGGGCTGTCGGTGGGGCTGGGCTTCGGCATCAAGGAGGTGTTCTCCAATTTCGTGAGCGGCCTGTGGCTGCTGTTCGAGGGGTCGGTGCGACCCGGCGAGGTGCTGATGATCGACGGCGATCCCTGCGAGGTGCGCCGCCTGGGGCTGCGGGCCACCCTGCTCTGGCGCGACCGCGACAACGCCGAACTGCTGATCCCCAACCAGACCTTCTTCACCGCAGCCACCACCACCTACACAGCCTCCGACCGCATGCGCCGCAGCCATGTGAGCGTGGGGGCGGCGTACCACCACGATCCGGCCGAGGTGATTGCCCTCCTGGAGAGCACGGCGCTGCAGGTGCCGCGCGTGCTGCAGCAGCCCGCCCCCAAGGCCCTGTTGCTGAGCTATGGCGACTCGGCGATCAACTACGCCCTGCGTTTCTGGATCAACAACCCGTTGGACAACGGCAGCATCTGCAGCGAGATGAACCAGGCGATCTGGCAGGCCTTCCGGCAGAACCACATCGAGATCCCCTTCCAGCAGCAGGTGCCGTACGAGCTGCCCTGGCAAGCACCCGCTCCGCGGACCTAACCGCGCGCCAGCCGCTGGAGATACCGCTCGCGGCTGCCGGCATTGATCCAGCCGGTGGCAATCGTTTTGCTCGCGGTGTGGTTCACACGCCCGCGGTGGATGTGCGACGGGCCCGCCGGGAAGATCAGCAGTTTTCCACGCTCGGCCGCCTCGTGATGCTGCTGCCAGTGGAACTCGGTACCGGCCTCCTCCACGCTGTTGCAGTAGAGGATCCAGGCCAGCACGCGGTGCACCGGCTCCGTGGCCTCATCGCTGATGGTCCAGTCGCAGTGCCAGCGTTTGAAGCCTTCCCCCGGGGCATAGCGCTGCAGGTTGAAGATCGGATTCACGAACAGCTG
>JBJTHL010000031.1:0-3415 GCA_046094445.1 Vulcanococcus sp. | reverse complement strand
CACCAAACCACCCCCGCACCCCCCTACGCAGCTCGATCCAGCCGGCTCAAGCCAACAGGGCGCATGCTGCAGATCGGTCGCTGGGGGAATGTGTTGGCGGTGCGGCTGCCGCAGGCCCTCAGCGAGCTGCTGCATTTCCAGCAGGGCGACACGCTGCAGTTGCAGGTGCTCAGCAACGGCGCTCTGCTGCTGATCCCCAGCAGGCGTAGCAGCCAGATTGCGCTGGCCGGTCACCTGCAGCGGCTGCAGGAACAGGATCGCCAGGTGAGGCCATGACGCGCCCCCACCTCTGGTTCGTGGACGCCACGATTCTCAGCGCGCTGATCACGGCTGAGCCCGCCAGCGAGCAGCTCCTGCGCTGGCTGAGCTATGGCTATTGCAACTGGATCACCAGTGAGATCAGTTTGTCGCTCACGCTGGCCACGCTCGAGCGGCGAGGGCTCAACCTCCAGCAGCAGCAGGCCTGCCTCGAGCGCTTGCTGTTGGTGCTGCACCACGGCATCGGCCTGCGCCCCCTGCCACTCCAGGCCCTGCAGCCCGAGAGGCTCTCCCGCCCCCAGCGGCGCCAGCTCAGCCCCCTGCTGGCCCTGCAACTCCACACGGCGCTGCATTGGCGCTGCGCCACGGTGGTGAGTGAGGAGCCGGCGCTGGTGGCCTGTGCACGGCAGGAAGGCTTGCACGCGACGAGTCTCACGATTGCTGTGCCCCAGGCCCCCTGAGCGCCCGGCGGTGGGAGACTGGCCGCCGCCGTACGCCGCATCAGCCGTGAAAGCCCTCTCCGTGCTCGGCTCCACCGGTTCGATCGGCACGCAGACCCTCGAGCTGGCGGAGGAGTTCCCCGATCGCTTCCGCGTGGTGGCCCTCACCGCCGGCAACAATCTCGACCTGCTGGTCAGCCAGATCATTCGCCACGCCCCAGAAGCCGTGGCCCTGGCTGATCCGGCACGGCTCCCGGAGTTGAAGGAGCGGCTGAACGCACTCGAGCCCAGCAGCCGCCCCGCCCGCCTGCCGGAGCTCCTGGGGGGCAATGAGGGCCTGGAGGCCGCCGCAGCCTGGGGCTCCGCTGATCTGGTGGTGACGGGCATCGTGGGCTGCGCCGGCCTGCTGCCCACCCTGGCGGCCATCCGCGCCGGCAAGGATCTGGCCCTGGCCAACAAGGAAACGCTGATCGCCGCCGGCCCCGTGGTGCTGCCGGAGCTGGAACGATCGGGCTCCAGGCTGCTGCCGGCCGATTCCGAGCACTCCGCCATCTTCCAGTGCCTGCAGGGCACGCCCTACGCCGAAACGGCACGCCTGAGCACCGGCACCCCCACACCGGGCCTGCGTCGCATCCAGCTCACGGCCTCCGGCGGCGCCTTCCGCGACTGGGACCCCGCCGATCTCCACAAGGCCACCGTGGCCGATGCCACCAGCCACCCCAACTGGAGCATGGGCCGCAAGATCACGGTGGACAGCGCCTCCCTGATGAACAAGGGCCTCGAGGTAATCGAAGCCCACTATCTGTTCGGCCTCGATTACGACCACATCGAGATTGTGATCCACCCGCAATCGATCATCCACTCGATGGTGGAACTGGCCGATTCCTCGGTGCTGGGCCAGCTGGGCTGGCCCGATATGAAGCTGCCGATCCTGTATTGCCTCAGCTGGCCCGAGCGGCTCGACACCCCCTGGCGGCGTCTGGACCTCACCGCGGTTGGCTCCCTCACCTTCCGAGCCCCCGATCCGGCCCGCTACCCCTGCATGGAACTGGCCTACGCCGCCGGCCGCGCCGGCGGCACCATGCCCGCAGCGATGAACGCCGCCAACGAGCAGGCTGTGGCCCTCTTCCTCGAGGAACAGGTGCATTTCCTCGAGATTCCGCGTTTGATCGACGTGGTGTGCGAACGCCACAAGGCCGACCTCACCGCCAATCCCTCCCTGTCCGACGTGCTGGCGGTCGACGCCTGGGCCCGCGAGGCGGTGCGCGAAGCTGCAGCCCGGCTGCAGGCCAAGGCCCCGGCGGCGCTGCCGGCGTGATGAGCCAGCGGGTTTCCCACCACCTGCTGCTCTGCGCCACCCCCAGCAAGGCGCTCTGCTGCCCGGATCCGGCCGTGGGCGCCGCCAGCTGGTACACGCTCAAGCGCCTGGTGCGCGAGTGGGGCCTCGAGGATCCGCAGCGACCGGAGGGGATCGTGCTGCGCACCAAGGTCGATTGCCTGCGGTTCTGCAGCGAGGGCCCGGTGCTGCTGATCTGGCCGGAGGGCAGCGTGTACGGCGGCGTCACCCCCGAGCGAATCGAGCGCATCCTGCGCGAGCACGTGATCGCCGGCCAACCCGTCACCACCTGGCTCCTGCGCCAGCTGACCTTCACCCCAGAGGTTCGCTGAAATCCGCAGGTTCGCTCAACCCCGCAGGCTTACTGAAATCCACAGGCTTGCTGAAATCCGCAGGTTCGCTGAAAATGCCCGCCTCCGACTGTGCCCCTGTCCCGCCCACGGTCAGTACGCCGCAGTGAGCTGGCGCGAATGCAAGCGCAGCTCATCCACAGAGATCTCAAAGCCGAGGCTCAGCGCAATCGCAACAATCTCCAGGGGATTGGTCGCATTCGCGACAGACAGACGTCGTTCAGCCGATTGATCCAAGGCCCTTACAAAAGCCGCCAAGCCTTGCATGAACGAGCGAAAATCCAAGGCTATCAATAACCTTGAAGACCCAAAGAACGGGCCGCTGTGCCCGATGCAACACCGCCAGTTACTGATCCGCCAATCGCCACCAAACGCCTCAGCCAGCGCGCCGTAAGCCGATCACCCCAACAGCCCGGCTCACCAACCCCACCATCACCGCGACCGTCGCCATGACCGTCGCCGCGACCGTGAAAGCCGTTGTGCCCCCCGTGCGGTGTGATCAGCACCGAAAGCGAGGGCGGCGCCAGGCCAGCCAGCCGATGGGCCTCCAGCTGCTGGCATGACAGCACCGGCACCCAGGGGTCGTCCGCCGCATGCACCAGCAACGTGGGCGGAAGGGACGCTGCCGCCGCACCACCACCCAGCAGCGCCGGCAGGGGACTGGCCTGGCGGTAGTAGGTGTCCACATCGCGGTAGGCCCAACGCGGCGCCGTGATCACGGCATCGAACGCCCGGATACCGCGCAGCGGGCCGTGGGGGCCATACCCCTCCAGGGCAGCCCGCTCCGCCCGGCTCACGCCGAACGGATCCGCGAGGGTCTGCTGCACCAGGCGCCGCAGCAACCAGCGCCGGTACAGCCAATTGCGGGGCTTCTCCATCTGCAGGGAGCAGGCCTCCAGATCCCAGGATCTGGAGGCCAGCTCCCGGCCGATGGCGAAGCCCCGCCATTGGGGGTACCCGCGCTGGTTGCTGCGGCGCCGGGTGCCGCAGACCCACGCGGATCCGTTCGGCGGGAGCCGGGCGGCGCGGGC
>JBJTHL010000030.1:0-13763 GCA_046094445.1 Vulcanococcus sp. | reverse complement strand
ATGGGCGCCTTCCTGCTGTCAGGCGGCACCAAGGGCAAGCGGCTGGCCCTGCCGAACGCGCGGATCATGATTCACCAGCCCCTCGGCGGCGCCCAGGGCCAGGCTGTGGGCATCGAACTTGGCCATCGGGCGGGTGCTGGGCGACGGAGCGTGGCGGGACGTCCTGGGAGGGGCAGTGGGCCCGAAACACCAGGATCGGCGGGATCCCGCGCTTCGTCAGCCGTCCTTAAGGATCAAAGCGGAGCGCCTTCGGCGACGACCCGGTCGATCAGTCCGTATTGAACCGCCTCCGCCGGCGAAAGGAAGTAGTCGCGGTCGGTGTCTTCAGCGATCTTGTCGAGCGGCTGGCCGGTGTGCTCCGCCAGCAGGCCGTTGAGGGTGTCCTTGAGGTAGAGGATCTCCTTGGCCTGGATTTCGATGTCCACAGCCTGGCCCTGGGCGCCGCCGAGGGGCTGGTGAATCATGATCCGCGCGTTCGGCAGGGCCAGCCGCTTGCCCTTGGTGCCGCCTGACAGCAGGAAGGCGCCCATCGAGGCCGCCAGGCCGTAGCAGATGGTGACCACATCCGGCGCCACCTGCTGCATCGTGTCGTAGATGGCCAGGCCGGCGGTCACCGAGCCGCCCGGGGAGTTGATGTAGATCTGGATGTCCTTCTCAGGGTCTTCGGCCTCCAGGAACAGCAGCTGCGCCACCAGGGCGTCGGCCACCTGATCGTCGATGCCGGTGCCCAGGAAGATGATCCGCTCGCGCAACAGGCGCGAATAGATATCGAAGGCGCGCTCGCCCCGGCCGGATTGCTCCACCACCGTTGGCAGCACGCCGGGGGCGGCACTCGGGGTCGTGGCGATCGTGGCCTCAGGGCGGGTCCCCAGCCAGCGGTTCTGGATCGGATGGGGGGCGAGGGCGTCGATCACGCGGCCGGAGCGGGAGCAGTGGGGTCAATCTATGGGGATCAGCAGGGGGCGGTGGTGCCGCAAGGGCCGCACCGCCCCGTTGCCTCAGGCCTTGGCCTCGGCCTCAGGGGCTTTTTCGCTGATGGTGCTGTTGCTTTCCAGCCAACCCAACAGCTTCTCGCGCATCAGGTCCTCCTGCACCGCCTCGCGCAGGCGGTCGGGATCGATGCGGGAGCTGTCGCTGAAGCCGCGGCTCAGCTCCTTCACCTTGGCGTCGATCTCGGCGGCCTCCACCTCCAGCTGTTCGGCGCTGGCCAGGGCCTTGAGGGCCAGGCTGCGCTTGAGGCGCTCCTCGGCTTCGGGGCGCGAGGTGTCGCGCAGGCTCTGGATCAGCTGGGGCGTGAACAGCTTCTTCACGTCCATGCCCTGCTGGGCCAGCTGACCGGCGGTCTGCTCCAGCAGCGACACGATCTCCTGCTGCACCAGCGATTCCGGCAGTTCCACCTCCAGCTGCTCCACCAGGGCTGCCAGCAGGGCGTCGTGGCGGTTGGAGCGGTTGCGGCGCTCGGCGTCCTCCTTGAGGCGCTCCTCCAGGTCGGCCCGCAGCTCCGCCAGGGTCTGCTTGTCGCTGGCCTGCTGGGCGAAGGCGTCGTCGAGGGCGGGCAGTTCGCGGGCCTTGAGCTCGGTGAGGCTGATCACGAAGCTGGCCTTGCGGCCGGCGGCATCCTCCTGCGGGTACTCCTCAGGGAACTGGCAGTCCACGGTCTTGGTGTCACCGGGCTGCATGCCGAGGATCCCTTCCACGAAGCCGGGGATCATCCGGCCATCCTCCAGTTCCATCTCCATGGCGTCGGCACTGCCGCCGCTGATGCCCTCGCCGGTGTCGGCGTAGGTGCCCTGGAAATTGATCACGGCCACATCGCCGCTGCCGGCGGCGCGATCCTCCACCGGCACCAGGGTGGCCAGCTGCCGGCGCGACTGCTCGATCAGCTCATCCACCCGGGCGGGATCAAAGCTCACGCTCTCAGCCTCGGCCTTGAGGCCCTTGGTGGCCTTGAGGCTCGGGCTGGGCTCCACATCCATCTCCAGGGTCAGGCTCAGCTCCTGACCGGGCTCAAAGCGCTCCAGCAGGGCCTCAAAGCCACCCTCGAGAGCGGGCTGGCCGATGGCGGCGATCTCCTCCTGGCGCAGGGCATCGCGGACGGTGCTGTCCACCAGTTCTTCGAGGGCGGTGGCGCGGATGCGCAGGGGGCCGATCTGCTGGATCAGCACAGCGCGGGGCACCTTGCCCTTGCGGAAGCCGGGCAGCTTGATCGTGCGGCTGAGGCTCTCCACCGCTTTGTCGTGGCTGGTCTGGGTGCGGGCGCCGGGAACGGCGATCTCCACCGCCAGGCGGCTGCCGGGCCGCGGACTGGTGCTCACCTTCAACGTTGCCGCCGCCTCCGGCTTGCTGGCGGCGGATGTGCTGGCGGTGCTGGCGGCAGGACTCATGGAGAGGAACGGGCGGGTATGGCCGAACCGATAGGGCAGGGCAGCCCACGATCCTAGGAACTGGCCTGAAGACCCCTGTACAGGCTGGTGCTGGTCAGGCGCGTCGCCTCCGCGTATCGTGGCCGACAAGAACAAGCGACCTGAAGACCCATCGCCCGTCATCCACTGGGATGTCGGGGACGTGTTCCCACAGCGGTCGCCCCCTCGATCCGGCGCTCTCACCGCAGGCGTCCGCCCTTCGGCATCGGGATCGAGATCACCGGCTCCTCGGTACAGGGCGCTGGTCAGTCCGGGCTTGCCGCCCGTTCGTCCATCTGAATCCCCCGTTGCTGATCGCCCGATCCTTCTGGCCGATCCGGACCGCAGCACACCGAACCTTCTGTCATCCACGTTGCCCGCATTGACCTCTCCCGGCAGCACAACTTCCAGCACCACCTCCCGCGCTCTGCCTCAGCGCCCGCTGCACGTGGCCGTGCTCGGTGCCACCGGTGCCGTGGGTCAGGAGCTGCTGGCCCTGCTGGCGGAGCGTCGCTTCCCGGTGGGTCAGCTCACCCTGCTGGCCTCGCCCCGCTCCGCCGGCCAGACCCTGGAGTGGAACGGCCAGACCCTGACCATCCAGCCCGTGAGCGCTGAGGCTTTCGCGGGGGTGGATGTGGTGCTGGCCTCCGCCGGTGGTTCGGTGTCCAAGCAGTGGGCGCCGGTGGCCGCCGCCGCGGGTGCCGTGGTGATCGACAACTCCAGCGCTTTCCGCATGGATCCGGCAGTGCCTCTGGTGGTACCGGAGGTGAATCCCGAGGCGGCCTTGGCCCACAACGGCGTGATCGCCAACCCCAACTGCACCACGATCCTGATGACCCTGGCCCTGGCGCCCCTGGCGGCGCGGCGGCCGCTGCGGCGGGTGGTGGTGAGCACCTATCAATCCGCCAGCGGTGCCGGCGCCCGGGCCATGGAGGAGCTGCGTCAGCTCAGCCGCACCGTGCTCGATGGCGGTACCCCCGAGAGCACGGTGCTGCCCCATTCGCTCGCCTTCAACCTGTTCCTGCACAACTCGCCGCTGCAGGAGAACAGCTATTGCGAGGAGGAGCTGAAGATGCTCCATGAAACCCGCAAGATCATGGGCCTGCCGGAGCTGCGGGTGTCGGCCACCTGCGTGCGGGTGCCGGTGCTGCGGGCTCACTCCGAGGCGATCAACATCGAGTTCACGGAGCCCTTCCCGGTGGACGAGGCCCGCGCCCTGCTGGCGGAGGCTCCCGGCGTGGAGCTGATCGAAGACTTCAGCGCCAATCGCTTCCCGATGCCCACCGATGTCACCGGTCGCGATCCGGTGGCCGTGGGCCGCATCCGCCAGGACCTCAGCGAGCCCAACGCCCTCGAGCTCTGGCTCTGCGGCGACCAGATCCGCAAGGGTGCGGCTCTCAATGCCATCCAGATCGCCGAGCTGCTGCTGGATCCGGCCAGCACCGCTGCCACAGCTGCCTGAGCGATGCCGATGTCTGCCGCACCGCTCACCCCTGGCACCAGCTCACCGGTCCCGTTCGGGCGGGTGATCACCGCGATGGTGACCCCATTCGCCGCCGATGGCGCGGTGGATCTGGAGTTGGCCGCTCGCCTGGCCAGCCACCTGGTGGATCACGGTTCCGATGGCCTGGTGCTCTGCGGCACCACCGGTGAATCCCCCACCCTCAGCTGGGCGGAGCAGCACCAGCTGTTCACGGCCGTGAAGGCCGCCGTTGGGGATCGGGCCGCTCTGCTGGCCGGCACCGGCAGCAATTGCACCGCCGAGGCCGTGGAGGCCATCGGCGAGGCGGCCGCCCTTGGCGCTGACGGCGCTCTGGTGGTGGTGCCTTACTACAACAAGCCACCGCAGGAGGGGCTCGAGGCCCATTTCCGCGCGGTGACCATGGCGGCACCCCAGCTGCCGGTGATGCTCTACAACATCCCCGGCCGCACCGGCTGCAGCCTCAGCCCGGAGACCACAGCCCGGCTGATGGATCTGCCGAATGTGGTGAGCTTCAAGGCCGCCAGCGGCACCACCGAGGAGGTGAGCGCCCTGCGGGCTGTCTGCGGTGAGCGGCTGGCGATCTACAGCGGCGACGATGCCCTCACCCTGCCGATGCTGGCGGTGGGTGCCGTGGGCGTGGTGAGCGTGGCCAGCCATGTGGCCGGCGATCAGATCCAGGCGATGGTGCAGGCCTTCCTCTCCGGTGATCTCAGCCGGGCCCTGGCGCTGCATGAGCAGCTGTTGCCCCTGTGCAAGGCCCTGTTCTGCACCACCAATCCCATCCCGGTGAAGGCCGCGCTCGAGCTGAGCGGCTGGGCCGTGGGTGCCCCCCGTCTTCCTCTCGTTTCCGCTTCCTCCGACGTGCGCGACCGACTCACCTCCGTTCTGGCAGCCCTGCGTCCCACCTGACGCCAAGGCCCATGCGCCCGCCGCTCGGCGGCCGGTGCCCCGTTTCAGCCACATCTCCTGTTCCCTGGCCGGCTCTGCCGGCACCTTGTCTCTGAATGTCTGTTCAATCCAACGGTCGCAATGGCAATAGCGCTCCGCGCAAACCCTGCCTGCGGGTAATTCCGCTCGGCGGCCTGCATGAGATCGGTAAGAACACCTGCGTGTTCGAATATGGCGACGACATCATGCTGGTGGATGCCGGCCTCGCCTTCCCCAGCGACGGCATGCATGGCGTCAATGTGGTGATGCCGGACACCAGCTATCTGAAGGAAAACCAGAAGCGCATCCGCGGCATGATCGTGACCCATGGTCACGAAGATCACATTGGTGGGATTGCCCACCACCTCAAGAACTTCAACATCCCCGTGATCCACGGCCCGCGCCTGGCGCTGGCCATGCTCACCGGCAAGATGGAGGAAGCCGGCGTGATGGATCGCACCATCCTGCAGACCGTGGCCCCGCGGGATGTGGTGAAGGTGGGTCAGCACTTCTCGGTGGAGTTCATCCGCAACACCCACTCGATGGCTGACAGCTTCTCGCTGGCCATCACCACCCCGGTGGGCACGGTGATCTTCACCGGCGATTTCAAGTTCGACCACACCCCGGTGGACGGCGAGACCTTCGACATGGCTCGCCTGGCCCACTACGGCGAGCAAGGTGTTCTGTGCCTGTTCAGTGATTCCACCAACGCCGAGATCCCTGGCTTCTGTCCGCCGGAGCGCTCGGTGTTCCCCTGCCTGGATCGCCACATCGCCCAGGCGGAAGGCCGGGTGATCATCACCACCTTCGCCAGCTCGATTCACCGCGTGGCGATGATTCTTGAGCTGGCCCTCAAGAACGGCCGCAAGGTGGGCCTGCTGGGCCGCTCCATGCTGAACGTGATCGCCAAGGCACGCGAACTCGGTTACATGCGCGCCCCCGATGATCTGTTCGTGCCGATCAAGCAGATCCGTGATCTGCCCGATCGTGAAACCTTGCTCCTGATGACGGGCAGCCAGGGTGAACCCCTCGCGGCCCTGAGCCGGATCTCCCGCTCCGAGCATCCCCAGGTGCAGGTGAAGAGCACCGACACCATCATTTTCTCAGCGAGTCCGATCCCCGGTAACACCATCTCGGTGGTGAACACCATCGACCGCCTGATGATGCTCGGGGCGAAGGTGGTCTACGGCAAGGGTGAAGGCATTCACGTGTCCGGTCATGGCTTCCAGGAGGATCAGAAGCTGATGCTGGCCCTCACCAGGCCCAAGTTCTTCGTGCCGGTGCACGGTGAACACCGCATGTTGGTGGCCCACGCCAAAACGGGCCAGTCGATGGGCATCCCGGCGGATAACACCCTGATCATCGACAACGGCGATGTGGTGGAGCTCACCGCCGATTCGATCGGTAAGGGCGAACCGGTGAAGGCCGGCATCGAGCTGCTGGATGCGTCCCGCAACGGCATCGTGGATGCCCGGGTGCTCAAGGAGCGCCAACAGCTGGCCGAAGACGGTGTGATCACCCTGCTGGCCGTGATCAGCACCGATGGGGTGATGGCCGCGCCGCCTCGGGTGAACCTGCGCGGTGTGGTCACCGCCGCCGATCCCCGCAAGCTCAGCGTCTGGACCGAGCGTGAGATCGGCTGGGTGCTGGAGAACCGCTGGCAGCAGTTGTCGCGCAACAGCGGCGGCAAGGCTCCCGAGGTGGATTGGATGGGCGTGCAGCGCGAGATCGAGATCGGGCTGCAGCGTCGGCTGCGCCGCGAGCTGCAGGTGGAGCCGCTGATCATCTGCCTGGTGCAGCCCGCCCCCGGCGGCACTCCGGCTTACAAGGGTCGCGCTGATGCCGAACCCGACACCCGTCCGGCCCCCCGCGGTGGACGCTCAGATCGGGGCGATCGCGGTGAGCGTGGCGACCGCGCTGACCGTGGTGATCGTGCTGAGCGTTCCGCCGCTCCTGCCCAGGCCGCTCCGGTGATCCGCCGCGATCTGGCCGCTGTGGCTGCCGCTCCTGCTGCGGCTCCTGCTGCGGCTCCGGCTGCCGCCGCCGCCGCCACTGCTGAACCCGAGATCAGTGGCCGCACACGCCGCCGCCGCTCCGCCGCTGCCGGCTGAGCCTCCGTTTCAGCGCCCTGCCCCGGGCTGACTGCTGCTGCTGAGCTCCACCAGCAGCAGTCCTCGGGCGTGCTCCGCCCAGTCCTCGGGGCTGAAGCTGCGCTCATCGGGAACCAACGCCAGCGCCGGGCTGGGTTCCTCCTGGGTCTCTGGTTCCGGGGCTGTAGGCGGTTCGTCCAGCACGTCAGCTGTGCTGCTGCTGCCGATGGCGTCGTTCGTGCTTGGGGCTGGGGTGACCGGGGGCGCTGCGTCGCCGCTCGGTTCGGCGGCAGCCGTTGGGTTCAGCGCCAGCCGGGCGGCGGTGCTGCGGTGCGGGGTGGGCACGGCTGTGCTCCAGGCCGTTTGGATCTCCTGCAGCGCCCGCTGCGGATCGCTGAGCTGCTGAAGCCAGGGGGTGGCGGGCAGCTCGGCGCCCGGTGCCGAGGGCTCCGCAACCGCGTGGATCGGAGCTGCGGCCGGCGGGGCTGCCTGCTGCCGTTGCTGCTGGCAGAGCTCCAGGCCCTGGCTGGCCAGAGCCTCATAGGTGGCACCGCTGCTCTGTTCCAGCATCAGGCCGTAGGCGGCTGCGGCCTGGCTGGGTTGCTGCAGCCCATACAGGTGGATGTGGCCGATCAGCAGTTGCAGGCGCAGCTCCAGCTGATCGCTGCGCCCGGCCTGCAGCTGGGGTTGCAGCGCCTGGGCCTGCTCCAGGGCTGCAGCAAAGCGGCCTTCGCCATAGGCGCGCTCCACGGCGATGTAGGCCGCTTCGAGGGGATCGCCCATGGCCGCACGGGTCTGCACTGCGCCTCTGTTTAGGGCGGTTGGTCTGCCGCCGCCAGCCATAGGCCGCGGCGATCCCAGTGCAGGCCGCCGCCGCAGGCCAGCGGCAGACGGCCGGGCCCCTGGCGCGGCTCCAGCCGTTGCAGCAGTTCCTCCAGCTGCCGAGCCGGCAGCGCTGGCTGCCCCTGCTGCCTCAGCCACAGCTGCAGCAGCCGCCGGCGATTGGCGGTGGCCAGGGCCATGAGCCCGGGGCGATCCAGGCCGGGTGCGTCCCGTGCCGTGTCCCCTGGCAGCAGGAGGCCCGCCAGCGCCAGGTGCTGCAGCTCCAGTTCCGCCGCCTCCTCCTGCTCCCAGCGCTCGCCGAGGGCGCTCAGCCGGCCGCTGGCGCCGGGGTGCAACGCCTCCAGCACCGGCAGCACCTCGGCGCGGATGCGGTTGCGGCTGAAGCGCGGATCCTCGTTGCTGCGGTCGTGCCACACCGGTAGCTGCAGCGTCCGGCAGAGGCGGGCGGTGTCGGTGCGGCTGAACTGCAGCAGCGGCCGGGCCAGCTGGATGCCCTCCACCAGGGGCCTCAGCGCCCGCGGGCCGCTGCCCCACCGGTGGCTGCCGCGGGCGAGCTGCAGCAGCAGCGTTTCGGCCCGGTCGCTGGCGGTGTGGCCGGTGACCACCCGCGATGCCCCCAGCGTTCGGGCCCGTTCCGCCAGGCGTTCGTAGCGCCAGAGCCGGGCGGCGGCTTCCCCGGGTTGGGGCTGGCCCCAGCGCTCGCGCCACAGGGGCACTCCCTGGGCCTGGGCCCAGGCCGCCAGGGCATCGGCCTGGGCGCCCGACTCGGTGCGCCAGCCGTGGTCGCCATGCCAGAGCTGCAGTCTCCAGTGGTGCAGGCGGCGCAGGTCCCGCAGCAGCGCCAGCAGGGCCATGGAGTCCTGGCCGCCGGAGAGGGCTAGCAGCAGCGTGGCGCCCTCCGGCAGCAGCTCCGGCCGCTGCCGCAGTCGCCGGTGCAGGCGCAGGTGATCGGCGCTCCAGGGCTCAGCCATGGCCCCAGCCTGCCGTTCCGAACCAGCGTGGGAGAATGACTTCCATCGATTCCATACCGGCATGTCGCGTCTCGCTCAGCTGCCCGCTCTGCTCCGCACGGCTCTGGCCGAGCACCGCGCCCTCAAGGTGATCGCCGGCCTCACCAACTTCGATGCCGCCTCCGTGGAGCGCATCAGCCGCGCCGCCGGCCTCGGCGGTGCCGATCTGATCGATGTGGCCTGCGATCCCACCCTGGTGCGCCTGGCGGCTGAGGTGTCGGGCCTGCCGATCTGCGTGTCTGCCGTGGATCCCGAGCTGTTCCCCGCTGCCGTGGCCGCCGGTGCCGCCATGGTGGAGATCGGCAACTACGACGCCTTCTATCCCCTGGGCCGCCTCTTCGACGCCGCCGAGGTGCTGGAGCTCACCCGCCGCACCCGCGCGCTGCTGCCTGAGGTGGTGCTGAGCGTGACCGTGCCCCACGTGCTGCCCCTCGACCAGCAGGAACAGCTGGCGGTGGAGCTGGTGGCAGCCGGTGCCGACATCATTCAGACCGAGGGCGGCACCAGTGCCAAGCCCTTCAGTGCCGGCAGCCTGGGCCTGATCGAGAAGGCGGCCCCCACCCTGGCGGCGGCCCACACCATCAGCCGTGCCGTGCGTGTGCCGGTGCTGTGTGCCTCCGGCCTCTCGGACGTCACCCTGCCGATGGCCGTGGCGGCCGGTGCCGCTGGCGTGGGCGTGGGTTCGGCCGTGAACAAGCTGGGCGATGAGCTGGCGATGCTGGCGGTGGTGCGCAGCCTGCGGGAAGCCCTGGGCCGTACGGTGAAGGCCCCCATCTGAGCCCCTGGCGTTGATCCTGCCGGCTGGAGCGAGCGGCCGAATCGCGAACCCATGTCTAGCGTTCGGGAGACGACACTCCCGCCGCTGCCATGGGTTCTCTCGTCTGGTTGCTGCAGTGGCCCATCCGGGCCCTGGTGCTGTTGCTGGTGGCCTGGTTGCCCCTCGGTGTTGAGGTGGACAGCTTCCCGATCGCGCTGCTGTCTGCTGCCGTGATCGGCCTCTTGGGCACCCTGCTGATCCTGCCGCTCAAGGCCCTGCTGGCCTTGCCCTGGGCTGTGACCAGCCTGGGGGGCCTGCTCACGCCGATCACCGGCCTGTTCAACTGGGTGATCACCGTGATCCTGTTCGGTCTGGCGGCCTGGCTGATCCAGGGCTTCCGCCTGAAGAACGGCGTGATCAGCGCCGTGCTGGGTGCGGTGGTGTATGCCGTGATCTCCACCGTGGTGCTGCGCATGCTCGGGCTGGATGTGGACCTGACCCGCGCTTCCCTGCTGGTGAGCGGTCTGCCCCTGGCTTGAGAGCGGCCCCGGCGCGGCGCTGCAACCCAGGGCCTGACTGCCCGAGAATGGCCGGATGGCCACCCCCTTCGAGCTGCAGGCGCCCTATTCCCCCCGCGGTGATCAGCCCAGCGCGATCGCCGGGCTGGTGGCGGGCGTGAACGGCGGAGAGCGCTATCAGACCCTGCTGGGGGCCACCGGCACCGGCAAGACCTTCACCATCGCCAATGTGATCGCCCAGACGGGGCGGCCGGCGCTGGTGCTGGCTCATAACAAGACCCTGGCGGCCCAGCTCTGCAATGAGCTGCGGGAGTTCTTCCCGAACAATGCGGTTGAATATTTCATCAGCTACTACGACTACTATCAGCCGGAGGCCTATGTGCCGGTCTCCGACACCTACATCGCCAAAACGGCCTCGATCAACGAAGAGATCGACATGCTGCGTCACTCGGCGACGCGTTCGTTGTTTGAGCGCCGCGATGTGATCGTGGTGGCCTCGATCAGCTGCATTTACGGTCTGGGCATCCCCAGCGAATATCTCAAGGCGGCGGTGAAGTTCGAGGTGGGCGAAACGCTCAACCTGCGCGGCTCCCTGCGGGAGCTGGTGAACAACCAGTATTCCCGCAATGATCTGGAGATCTCCCGCGGCCGCTTCCGCGTGCGCGGCGATGTGCTGGAGATCGGCCCGGCCTATGAAGATCGGCTGGTGCGCATCGAGCTGTTCGGCGATGAGGTGGAGGCTATCCGCTACGTGGATCCCACCACTGGAGAAATCCTGCAGAGCCTGGAGAGCATCAATATCTATCCGGCCAAGCACTTCGTGACGCCGAAGGAGCGTCTGCAGGAGGCGATCCAGGCGATCCGTGCTGAGCTGCGGGAGCGGCTCGATCTGCTCAATGTCCAGGGCCGGCTGCTGGAGGCCCAGCGCCTCGAGCAGCGCACCACCTACGACCTGGAGATGCTGGAGCAGGTGGGCTATTGCAATGGTGTGGAGAACTACGCCCGCCATCTGGCTGGCCGGCCCGCCGGTACGCCGCCCGAATGTCTGATCGATTACTTTCCCAGCGATTGGCTGCTGGTGGTGGATGAGAGCCACGTCACCTGTTCACAGCTGCAGGCGATGTACAACGGCGATCAATCGCGCAAGCAGGTGCTGATCGAACACGGCTTCCGCTTGCCCTCCGCTGCCGATAATCGTCCCCTCAAAGGTGACGAGTTCTGGGAGAAGGCACGTCAGAGCATCTTCGTGAGTGCCACTCCGGGTGACTGGGAACTCCGCCAGAGCGATGGCCAGGTGGTGGAGCAGGTGATCCGCCCCACCGGCGTGCTCGATCCGATCGTGGAGGTGCGTCCCACCGACGGCCAGGTGGACGACCTGCTGGGTGAGATCCGTTTGCGGGCGGAGAAACAGGAGCGGGTGCTTGTGACGACCCTCACCAAGCGCATGGCTGAAGACCTCACCGATTACCTGGCGGAGAACGGCGTGCGGGTGCGCTACCTGCATTCCGAGATCCACTCGATCGAGCGGATCGAGATCATTCAGGACCTGCGCAACGGCGAATACGACGTGCTGGTGGGTGTGAATCTGCTGCGTGAGGGCCTCGATCTGCCGGAGGTGTCGCTGGTGGCGATCCTCGATGCCGACAAGGAGGGCTTCCTGCGGGCGGAGCGCTCGCTGATCCAGACCATCGGCCGCGCCGCCCGCCACATCGAGGGGGTGGCGTTGCTCTATGCCGACAATCTCACCGACTCGATGGCCAAGGCCATCTCCGAAACCGAGCGGCGCCGCGCCATTCAGCAGGCCTACAACCTGGAGCACGGCATTACGCCCACCCCCGCCGGCAAACGGGCCGGCAATTCGATCCTGGCCTTCCTGGAGGTGTCGCGTCGGCTCAGCGATGAGCAGCTGGAGCAGGCCAGCGAGCAGGCGGTGCACAACGATGTGCCGCTGGATTCGCTGCCGGAGCTGATCCAGCAATTGGAAGACAAGATGAAAACTGCCGCCAAGAATCTGGAGTTCGAAGAAGCGGCCAACCTGCGGGATCGCATCAAGACCCTGCGCCAGAAGCTGGTGGGCAAGGCCTGAGCAGCAGAGCTTATGGCTGGTGCTGGCGTCCTGAATCTGTTCGGGATCGTTTTCGGTGGATTTGCGGCATCCCCTTGATCTGTGGCTAGGGATGGGCTAATCGCCGCATGCTCGAGTGGGTCTTCAGCTGCTGCATCTCCATCCGCACGGTCTGTTGCGCGGCCGCGACCCGGAACTTGGACGGGACGCCGACACGGGCGGCCAGACCACCTACGTGCTGGAGCTGATCCGCAGCCTGGCGGCTCGCCCGGAGGTGGACCGGGTGGAGGTGGTGACCCGTCTGATCGACGACCCCCAGCTCTCTGCGGACTACGCCGTGCCCTTGGAGCCCCTGGCCGATGGGGCGGCCATCGTGCGGTTGCCGTTCGGCCCGCCGGGATATCTGCGCAAGGAGCTGCTCTGGCCCCATCTCGATGCCCTGGCCGATGCCCTCTGCACACGCCTGGCCGCTGCGGGCCGCTGGCCTGATTGGATCCATGCCCACTACGCCGATGCTGGCCTGGTGGGGGCGATCGTGTCGTAGCGGCTGGGGATTCCCCTGGTGTTCACCGGCCATTCCCTGGGCCGGGAGAAGTTGCGCCGGCTCCAGGCCAGCGGCCTCAGCCCCGGGCAGATTGAGCACGACTACGCCATGGCCCAGCGCATCGCCGCTGAGGAGCGGGCCCTGGCCCAGAGCAGTCTGGTGATCACCAGCACCCAGCAGGAGCTGGAGCATCAATACGCCGCCTATGGGGGCACCACCCGCTTCCACCCCCAGCCCCTGCCCGGCGAGCCGGAGGCGGTGGCCACCCTGCTGCAGCCGTTCCTGCGCCAGCCCGAACTGCCGCCGCTGCTGGCCATCTGCCGGGCGGAGCGGCGCAAGAACATCCCGGCCCTGATCGAGGCCCATGGCCGCTCGGCAACCCTGCAGCAGCGCCACAACCTGGTGCTGGTGCTCGGTTGCCGTGAGGATCCCACCTTGCTGGAGCAGCAGCAGCGCGAGCTGTTCCGGGCTGTGTTCGAGCTCGTGGATCGCTTTGACCTCTACGGCCGGGTGGCCTACCCCAAGCAGCACAGCAGCGCTGCCATTCCGGCGCTCTACCGCTGGGCGGCCCGCCGCGGTGGCGTGTTTGTGAATCCGGCGCTCACCGAGCCCTTTGGCCTCACGCTGCTGGAGGCGGCGGCCTGCGGCCTGCCCCTGGTGGCCACCAACGATGGCGGCCCGCGCGACATCCTGCAGCGCTGCGCCAATGGTCAGCTGGTGGATGTGACAGACCGGGCAGCCGTGCAGCACGCCCTGGAGGATTCCGCCGCTGATGCCGTCCGTTGGCGGCGCTGGCGGGATAACGGCCTGGAGGCCGTGACCCGGCACTTCAGCTGGGATGCCCATGTGTGCAGCTACCTGGGCCATGGTCAGCAGCTGGGGCAGCCGAGGCCCCGCTCGCTCGTTCCGCGGCGGCCGATGGTGGCGGCAGGTCTGCCGACCACCAAGGCGGCAGCCCGCACGCGCCTCAGCGCACGGCTGCTGCTCCTGGATCTCGACGGCTGCCTGGAGGTGCTGGATCCCCGGGGCCTCGAGGGGCTGCGCCTGCGCCTGGCCCAGGAACCCGGCAGCGGCCTGGGGCTGCTCAGCGGCCTTGAAGCCGCGGCCGCTGAGCAGCCCCAGGC
>JBJTHL010000029.1:0-4902 GCA_046094445.1 Vulcanococcus sp. | reverse complement strand
TGCCGAGCGGCTGCCCTGGCTGCGCCGCAACCTCGCGCCCCTGGCGGCGGGCGGCACCGGCCTGCGCATCACCGCCCTCACCGCCCAGAAGCTGCTGGCGCGCTGCCTGCTGGCGGAGCGGCGCTTCGCCCTGGTGGATCTGGATGCCTTCGGCTGCCCCACCGCCCTGGTGCCCCAGGCCCTGGAGGCGCTGGCCTTCGGCGGCGTGCTCTATCTGGCCAGCACCGATGGCCGCTCCCCCACCGGCCACGACCGCCGGGCGGCCATCCGCTCCCTCGGGGCGGCGGCCCGCGCCCATCCCGCCAGTTGGGAGCTGGCCCTGCGCCTGCAGATCGCCGTGGTGGCAAGGGCGGCCTGGGCCCAGGGGCACGGCATCCGGCCGCTGTTCAGCTTCAGTGAGGGCCGCACCTTTCGCACGGCCATCCAGCTCACGCGCCGCCCGGAGCCGCGCCAGGAGGAGCAGTTGGGCCTGCTGGCCCATTGCCACAGCTGCGGTGAGCAGTTCAGCCAGAACCTGCTGCGCCTGCGCCCCTGGCCGGGTTGCGCCTGCGGTGCCAGCGCCGGCAGTGCCGCGGGGCCCCTGGCCGTGTCGGGGCCGCTGTGGCTGGGACCGCTCCAGCACGGGCCCACCCTGGCGGCGATGGCGCAACGGACGGAGCTGCTCCCGCCCAGCTGGTGCCCCCGCGCCAGCCGGCGCCTGCTGGCCGCCCTGCTGGCGGATCCGGGTGTGCCGGTGCCCTGCTGGCCCACGGCGGAGCTGGGGCGGCGGCTGGGGGGGCGGCTGCCGATCACGGAGGCGCTGCTGGAGGCCCTGCGTGCTGAGGGGTTCCGCGCCTTTCGCTCGGGGGTGATGGCTGGTTACGTTCGCTGCGATGCCCCCTGGCGACGCGTGCTGGAGCTGGCGGCTGCGCTAAACAGGTAGCCGTTTCGGCTCAGGGTCATGGCCTCGGAAATCTTCGGCACGGCAGCGCTGTTCTGGGTGCTGATCCCCATCGGCCTGGTGGGCGGCGCTCTGCTGCTCAAGATCCAGGGCGACAGCTGAGGCACTGGGGCCATCGCGCCCGGCGCTCCCTGGGCCACCGCGCCCCGGCGATCTCGGGGCCAATGCGCCCCGGCGACCCCCGGGCCATCGCGCCTCCAGAAGGCCTCCCTCTAGGCTCAGTCCTCGCTGAAGCAGCCTGATGCAGGTACTGATGATCGGTGCAACGGGCACCCTCGGGCGGCAGATCGCCCGCAGGGCTCTGGATGCCGGCCATCAGGTGCGCTGCATGGTGCGCTCGCCCCGCAAGGCCGCGTTCCTGCAGGAGTGGGGCTGCGAGCTCACCCGCGGTGATCTGCTGGAGCCCGACAGCCTCGATTACGCCCTGGAGGGGCAGGACGCGGTGATCGATGCCGCCACTGCCCGGGCCACCGATGCCGGCAGCGTGTACGACACCGATTGGACCGGCAAGCTCAACCTGCTGCAGGCCTGCGATCGGGCTGGTGTGAAGCGGTTTGTGTTTGTGTCGTTGCTCGATGCCGAGCGGCACCGCGACGTGCCGTTGATGGACATCAAGCACTGCACCGAGCAGGCGCTGATGGCTTCGGATTTCGATTACACGATCCTGCGCTGCGTGGCCTTCATGCAGGGTCTGATCAGTCAGTTCGCCATCCCGGTGCTGGAAAGCCAGACGGTGTGGGTGAGCGGCACCCCCACGCCGATCGCCTACATGAATACCCAGGACGTGGCCCGCTTCGCTGTGGCCGCCCTGGAGCGTCCTGAGACCATCCGGCGGGCCCTGCCGGTGGTGGGTACCCGGGCCTGGAGCACCGGCGAGATCACCCAGCTCTGCGAGAAGTACAGCGCCAAGAGCTCCCGGGTCTTCCGGGTGCGGCCCTTCCTGCTGCGGGCGATGCAGGCGGTGGCGTCGTTCTTTGAGCCCGCTGTGAATGTGGCCGAGCGCCTCGCCTTCGACAAGGTGGTGGGTGGTGGCCGTGCCCTGACGGCGCCGATGGAGGAGAGCTATGCCGCCTTCGGCCTCGATCCGGCCGATACCACCAGCCTGGAGGACTACCTCAGGGAGTACTACGACACGATCCTGCGGCGGCTGCGCGAGATGGAGGCCGACCTCGACAAGGACGCCAAGAAGAAGCTGCCCTTCTGAGGCCCTGGCCCACTGCAGCAGGCGCCCGCTCTGGTGCGCCTGTACTATCGGGGGTGGTTCAGTCCTGTTCGTGACCGATGGCTATTGCTCAGATCAAGAACCTGCAGCGCCGCCTCGGCATTCTTGAGCAGGAGGCGATGGCCGAGCTGAGCCGCGCCTGCGGTCATGAGCTGTGGCAGTCGCTTGGTTTCGATGCTCTCGACAGCCTGGAGGATCCCGATCGGCGCGCCCGGGCGAACTACTACTACGGCCAGCTGCAGGTGGTGCGTGAACTCCAGGACGTGCTGGCCTGACGGTTGCCCTCGCTGCGGCAAGCCCCCCTATCCGCCACCACCGGCTCGCCCGGACTTTCCGCCGCCGGCGCGGCCACCACGGCCGGGTGAGCTCAATAACCGCTGCAGGCGCTGCTGCTCCTCTGTGGTCACCGCCCGCCATTGACCGGGGGGCAGCCCCTGCAGGTTGAGGGGCGGGCCGCCATCCATCAGATCGACCGCCACCCGCAACAACCGCAGGGTGGGCAGCCCAACGGCGGCGGTCATGCGCCGCACCTGCCGGTTGCGGCCCTCGCGCAGCTCGATCTGCAGCCAGCTGGTGGGGATCGCGGCGCGCCAGCGGATCGGCGGCTCTCGCTCGGGCCAGTCGGGATCGGCCAGAGAGCTCACCCGTGCCGGCAGTGTGCGTCGCCCCTGAATCATCAGGCCATTGCGCAAGCTGTCCAGGGCTGTGGGCTGCGGCACCCCCTCCACCTGCACCCAGTAGCAGCGCCAGTGGCCCCAGGCCGGATCGGTGAGGCGCTGCTGTAGCCGGCCGTTGGCGGTGAGCAGCAGCAGGCCTTCACTGTCGGCATCGAGGCGGCCGGCCGCGTACACCCCTGGAATCTGGATGTGATCCGCCAGGCAGCCCCAGCGGCTGCCGGGTTCCGGCGTGAACTGGCTGAGCACCCCGTAGGGCTTGTGGAACAGCAGCGTGGTGGCCGTCAGGGGGCTGCGGGTCTGCGAGCTGTGATCAGGATGCAGCCTCAAGCGTTCAGGAGGAAGCCTGGCGGGCTCGCCAGAGGTTCACCACCCCGATGGAGATCAGCAGCAGGCCCAGGTCCATCGAGAGCGGGGGCAAAATCATGACGCTCGGATGGGGCTGTGTGGCGAGGTGCGACCCTAGCGGCTTCAGCCGCCGGTGCCGTGGAGAGGCGACGCCTAAGCTGTTGGCAGCAGTACGCATTGGTTCTGGCAGCAGCGCATGATTGAGACCTCCGGCGTCATCGAGAAGGAACAGGGCAACGGGTTCTACCTGGTCACCCTCGAGCAGCCCGCAGGCCATCAATGCCTCTGCCGGGCCGCTGGCAAGCTCACCAAGTTCCGCATCAAACTGCTGGCCGGCGACAAAGTGCTGGTTGAGATCAGCCCCTACGACCTCAGCCGCGGCCGCATCACCTACCGCGAGCGCAACGCCGGCGCCACCGGCCCCCGCCCCGGCGGCAACCGCCCCGGCGGCCCTCGCCGCCGCTGATCGGCTTCCCCTCACCGGCCTTGTGGCTGTAGCGGGGCGCCTCACTTTCCTCCTTGCCGAGGGTTGGCGCTACCAGCGCGCCGAGTTCGTGTCGCCTGAGCTAGCGGGGTGGGGTGGGGTGGTTGTGTTTCCTTCGCTGTCTTTTCGCGGATATCCCTGGATATCCACCAAAAGACACTTGCCCAGACCCACCCCGCCCTCATCACAGGAGGGATGGGTGATGGTGAGGCCCGGCGCCGGCTTCAGCACGGGGTTGCAACTGGATCAGGATCACGACGGCCAAGACCAGAACAGCGCGAAGACCAATCCAGGCCAAGGCGATAACCAGGCCAGACCAACACGAAGACCAAGCGAAGGGGCATCGGGGATTTGCCGCCATACGGCTACTTGGCCCAACGGCTGGCAGCTATGCGGTGATGCGGCAACCCCCCTTTGCGGGTGACGTGCTTGTTGGAGTTGGGCGGTGCTGCAATCAGGCCACCGCGGCGCCCAGCAGAGCGTCGATGGCGGTGCGGAATTCGCTGCGTTGTTTGACGCCGCGGAACTGCTGTTTGAGTTCCTTGCGGAAGAACAGCTGCACGGTGGGTGTGCCGGTCACGCCGGCTTGCTGGGCGATGTCAGGTTCGGCTTCGATGTCGATCTCGACGCCCTGGGCGCGGCCTGCCAGCTCCTCCAGCACTCGCTTGAGCTGGGGTTTGAGCACGTGGCAGGGGCCGCAGGTGGGTGAGGTGTACACCACCAGCAGGGGCTTGTCGCTGTCGTGGTACAGCTTGCGCAGGGCGTAACCGCCCTTTTGCCACAGGGCGTTGGGCTCGAAGTTGGTGGCGTCGCTCACGGCGGTGCGTTGCACCTCGCCCACCTCGGCGGGATCCACCGGGCTGTGGCTGAGGGTGACCGCCAGGTTGTGGTGGGTGAGCCAGCGCTCGGCCGCCAGGGCGGCCTGGCAGCCGCTGCCGGCGGCGGTGATGCCCTGGCGCCACTCCGCATCCGCCACATCGCCAGCGGCGAACACCCCCTCCAGGCTGGTTTCGGGACGGCCAGGGCTCGTCAGCAGATAGCCGCGCTCGTCCACGTCCAGCTGGCCGCGCACCAGGCGGGTGTTGGGGGTGTGGCCGATGGCATAGACCAGGCCCCGCACCGAGACGCGCTCGGCCGGCTGGCCGCTGCCATCCACCAGCTCGATCGCCTCCAGCCAGGTGTCGCCGCTGCAGTCGCGGATCTGGCGGTTCCAGTGCACGGTGATGGCGGGGTT
>JBJTHL010000028.1:0-2991 GCA_046094445.1 Vulcanococcus sp. | reverse complement strand
CTCCCGATGATTCAACAGGAAACCTTCCTCAACGTCGCCGATAACAGCGGCGCCAAGCGCATCCAGTGCATTCGTGTGCTGGGCACCAACCGCCGTTACGCCCATGTGGGCGATGTGATCGTGGCGGCCGTGAAGGACGCGATGCCCAACATGGGTGTCAAGAAGTCGGATGTGGTCAAGGCCGTGGTGGTGCGCACCAGGGCCACCCTGCGCCGCGACACCGGCAACTCGATCCGCTTCGACGACAACGCTGCCGTGATCCTCGGCAACGACAACAACCCCAAGGGCACCCGCGTGTTCGGCCCTGTGGCCCGCGAACTGCGCGAGCGCAATTTCACCAAGATCGTGTCCCTCGCTCCGGAGGTGATCTGAGATGGCAACGGCAACCCCTAAGGCCAAGGCCCAGGTGCGCACCAAGATGCGCATCAAGAAGGGCGACACCGTCCAGGTGATCAGCGGCAAGGACAAGGGCAAGACCGGCGAGGTCCTGCGCACCCTGCCCTACGAAAACCGTGTGGTGGTGCAGGGCGTGAACCTGCGCACCCGCCATGTCAAGCCCACCCAGGAGGGTGAGACCGGCCGCATCGTCACCGAAGAGGCCTCACTGCATGCCTCCAACGTGATGCTGTACTCCACCAGCAAGCAGGTGGCCAGCCGCGTTGAGATCGTTGTCGAGAAGGACGGCACCAAAAAGCGCCGCCTCAAGAAGACCGGCGAAATTCTCGACTGATCTCTCCATTCCATCCCTTGTCCGCCTTCTGACCAAGCCCAGAAGCGCAACCCCCGTCCCCCGTCATGTCCCTTAAACAGAACTATCGGGAGAAGATCCAGCCCAAGCTGCTGAAGGATCTCAACCTCTCGAACGTCCACGAAGTCCCCAAGGTGGTGAAAGTCACCGTCAACCGGGGTCTCGGTGAAGCCGCCCAGAATGCCAAGGCCCTCGAGGCCTCGATCGTGGAGCTGGCCACCATTACCGGTCAGAAGGTGGTGGTGACTCGCGCCAAGAAGGCCATCGCTGGCTTCAAGATCCGTCAGGGCATGCCGATCGGGGTGGCCGTCACCCTGCGCGGCGAGCGCATGTACGCCTTCCTCGAGCGCCTGATTCATCTGGCCCTGCCCCGCATCCGCGACTTCCGCGGTGTGAGCGACAAGAGCTTCGATGGTCGTGGCAATTACACCCTGGGGGTGAAGGAGCAGATCATCTTCCCGGAGATCTCCTTCGACAAGGTCGACGCCATCCGGGGCATGGACATCACCATCGTGACCACTGCCCGTAACGACGAAGAGGGCCGGGCCCTCCTCCGCGAGATGGGAATGCCGTTCCGCAGCAACTAAGCCCTCCTCGGACCCGACCATGGCCAATCACGACCCTATTTCCGACATGCTCACCCGCATCCGCAATGCGAGTGAGAAGCGTCACCAATCCACCAAGGTGCCTGCCTCGCGCATGGCCCGCAGCATCGCCAACGTGCTGCAACAGGAGGGCTTTATCGCCGAGATCACCGAAGAGGGTGATGGTGTTGAGAAGCAGCTGGTGCTCGAACTGAAGTACAGCGGCAAACACCGCCTGCCCACCATTCGCACCGTGCAGCGTGTCAGCAAGCCCGGTCTGCGCATCTACAAGAACACCCGCCAGCTGCCCAAGGTGTTGGGCGGCCTCGGCGTGGCTATCATCTCCACCTCCAAGGGTGTGATGAGCGACCGCGATGCCCGCAAGCAGGGCATCGGTGGCGAAGTGCTCTGCTACGTCTACTGATCAGGGAGGTTGATCCATGTCTCGTATTGGTAAAGCGCCGATCCCCGTGCCGGGCGGCGTCACCGTCAGCCTCAACGGCCTTGACGTTTCGGTGAAGGGTCCCAAGGGATCCCTCAGCCGCACCCTCCCTGAAGGCGTCACCATCGCCCAGGACGGCAACACCCTTGTGGTGAGCCCCGCGAGCGACAACCGTCGCTCCCGCGAGCGTCACGGCCTCTGCCGCACCCTCGTGGCCAACATGGTTGAGGGCGTGAGCCAGGGCTACACCCGCAAGCTCGAGATCGTTGGCGTGGGCTACCGCGCTGCCGTTCAGGGCAAGAAGCTGGTGGTCAGCGCCGGCTACAGCCACCAGGTGGAGATGGTGCCCCCCGAAGGCGTCACCTTCGCCGTCGACGGCAACACCACGGTGCTCGTCTCGGGTCCCGACAAGGAACTGGTGGGCAACGAAGCTGCCAAGGTGCGCGCCATTCGTCCGCCTGAGCCCTACAAGGGCAAGGGCATCAAGTACGAGGGTGAGCGCATCCTGCGCAAGGCCGGTAAGACCGGTAAGAAATGAGGTCTGCCTGAGCGTCGTTACCCTGTATCCCCATGTCCACTCTGTCCCGCAAGCAGCAGACCCAGAAGCGTCACCGCCGTCTGCGTCGCAATCTCACCGGCACCGCTGCGCGTCCGCGCCTGGCGGTGTTCCGCTCCAACAATCACATCTATGCCCAGGTGATCGACGACGACGCCCAGAGCACGCTCTGCTCCGCGTCGACCGTCGACAAAGACCTGCGCGCCAACGTTCAGGCCGGTGCCACCTGCGATGCCTCCGTGGCCGTCGGTGAACTGGTCGCCAAGCGCGCCCTCGCCAAAGGCATCCAACAGGTGGTCTTCGATCGTGGCGGCAACCTGTACCACGGCCGTGTCAAGGCCTTGGCTGACGCCGCCCGGGAAGCGGGCCTTCAGTTCTGATCCCTGCTCTCACCATGACCGAAACCAACGACCAGATCCAGTCCAACGACATCCCGGGCGCCGCTGACGTTCCCGCTGCGGCCGAAGGCCAGCAGGAGCGCCGCGGTGGCGGTCGGGGCGAGGGCCGGGGCGACCGCCGTGGCGGTGGCCGAGGCCGCGACAACCGTCGCGGTCAGGAGCGCGACTCCGAATGGCAGGAGCGCGTGGTGCAGATCCGCCGCGTCTCCAAGACCGTGAAGGGCGGTAAGAAGATGAGCTTCCGGGCCATCGTTGTTGTCGGC
>JBJTHL010000027.1:0-2726 GCA_046094445.1 Vulcanococcus sp. | reverse complement strand
TCGCTGGTGCGTGAAACCACCGAAACCGAAAGCCAGAACTATGGCTACAAGTTCGGTCAGGAGGAAGAGACCTACAACATCGTGGCTGCCCACGGTTACTTCGGTCGTCTGATCTTCCAGTACGCCTCGTTCAACAACAGCCGCAGCCTGCACTTCTTCCTGGGTGCCTGGCCGGTGGTGGGCATCTGGTTCACCTCCATGGGCATCTGCACCATGGCCTTCAACCTCAACGGCTTCAACTTCAACCAGTCGATCCTGGATGCCCAGGGCAAGGTGCTGCCCACCTGGGCCGACGTGCTCAACCGTGCCAACCTCGGCATGGAAGTGATGCACGAGCGCAACGCCCATAACTTCCCCCTCGACCTGGCCACCGTGCAGTCCACCCCTGTGGCACTCACCGCTCCCGCCATCGGTTGAGCTCGGATCGTTCCTGATCTGGCACCCCCCAAGCCTCCGTTTCCAACGGGGGCTTTTTGCTGGGGAGAACCCCGCGCCTCCCGGACCCTGATGGCGGGTTGCCAAGATGCCGGGCGAGCCTTGGTGCAGCAGGTGCGTGATCAGCAGACTCCAGTGCTGGAGCGGCCGGCGGAGCAGCGTTGGCCCTGGTGGCCATTGCTGCCCCTCTATCCCTACGGCCGGCGTCGCACCCTGGTGCGTGAGCTGATTCCCGGCCAGATCTGGAGCTTTGAGCAGCTGCAGGGGATCTTCTATGTGGCCGTTCCGATCCGGATGACGGTGGTGCGGGTGCGGGGCGGCCTGATGCTCTACGCCCCGGTGGCACCGACCGCGGAACTGCTGCGCCAGCTGCGCGATCTGGAAGCCCAGCACGGCCCCGTGTGCAGCATCGTGCTGCCCACGGCCTCCGGCCTGGAGCACAAGCTGCCGGTGCCGGCGATGGCGCGGGCCTTCCCGCAGGCAGAGGTGTGGATCACGCCCGGCCAGTGGAGCTTCCCTGTGCAGCTGCCAGCGGCCTGGCTGGGGTTCCCCGGGGCCCGGACCCGCGTGCTGGGGGATCAGGGCTACCCCCATCCAGACGAGCTGGTCTGGCTCTCCCTGGGACCGATCGATCTGGGGCTGGGGCGCTTCCATGAGCTCACCTGCCTGCACCGTGCCAGTGGTGCGCTGCTGATCACCGATGCCCTGGTGGCGATCAATCGCCAACCCCCTGAGCTGTTCAGCGCAGATCCCACGCCGCTGCTGTTTCACGCCCGCGACCGCGGCGATCAGCCCCTGTGCGACAGCCCCGAGGCCCGGCGCCGCGGCTGGCAGCGCCTGGCCCTGTTCGCCTCAGTCCTGAGGCCGGATGCGCTGCAGGTGCCCCCCCTGGGAGCCCTGCTTGGCCAGGCCTTCGGCCCTGGCTGCCGCCAACCCCGCAGCTATTTCGGCCTCTACCCCTTCCACTGGGCCGCCAGCTCCGAGCAGGCCTTCGAAGCCCTCACCGCTGCGGCACCCGGCGCCCTGCAGGTGGCGCCGGTGCTGGAGCGCCTGGTGTTTCCACGGGCCCGGGCCGTGCTGCTGCGCTGGCTTCAGCAGGTGGCCCAGATCCAGGACCTGCGTTGGGTGGTGCCAGCCCACTACGACGCTCCTGTGCCCGCGTCCCGCGACACGATCCAGGCCCTGATCGACTCCATCGAATCTCGAACCTGGGCCCCCCGCGAAGGCAACTGGGCCTACCTGGCCCGTTTGGATGATCTGCTGCTGCGCGCCGGTGTGGTGCCGTCGGAACCCCAGGCCTGAAGCGGGCAGGCTCCTGTTCAGAGCTTCAGTTCGCCGGGGTCGGCATCCAGGCCGGAATCGGCGAACAGGGTGGTTTCCAGTTCCATGCGCTGCTCCATCTGGCGCAGGAAGTACCCCGTCATCATCGCGGAGGCCAGCAGGCCAGCCAGGTGATCCCGGCTGGCGGTGATCTTCACGTCGAAATGCTCGCCGGGAAGCATGCCCAGCAGGCCCTGCACGTTGTGGCGAATGATGTCCTGAATGTCACCGCTGGCGGAGCGGGCTACCCGCTGCAGCACATCCGGCGACTGTTCCTGCAGGTCCTGGATCAGGGAGTTGCTGTTGCTCGCTTCGCTGTCGCTGGTCAGGAACTCCGGGTTGAACATTCCGGTGGGCTCCACGTCACGGCTGCACCCTACCCCAGCTGTTCATCCGCATCGAGGCTGCTGAGGGCGGGGAACCGAATCGGGCCGAAGCGCTGCAGTGGCCAGTAGCGCAGCACGGCCGTGCCGATCACCTGCTGCCGCGGCAGAGGCCCCCATAAATGGGAATCGAGGCTGGCGTTGCGGTTGTCGCCCAGCACCAGCAGATGCCCCGCGGGCACGGTCACCGGGCCGAAGGTGTAGTCGATCGCTTCGCGGCGCCAGGGCTCGTCCACCGCCACGCCGTTGCGATACAGCTGCCCGTCCCGCACTTCAATCTGTTCACCGGGCTGGCCGATCACCCGTTTGATCAGCGCCGCCTTGGGGTCGTAGCCCGCGGCCACCAGGGCTGGGGGGGCTCGGAACACCACGATGCTGCCGTCCTGAAGGGGCCGCTGCAGCCGCGGCCGCAGCTTCTCCACCAGCACCCGATCCTGCAGCTGCAGGGTGGGCAACATGGAGCCGGAGGGGATCCAGCGCGGCTCGATCACAGCCCAGCGCAGCAGCAGCGCCAGGGCCAGCAGGGCCATCGGCTGGGGCCGCGCCCAGGCCAGGGCGTCGCCCAGTTGCTCGAGAGCGTTGAGGGTC
>JBJTHL010000026.1:0-7698 GCA_046094445.1 Vulcanococcus sp. | reverse complement strand
TTGGCCGATTCGATCTTCGGTTTGCCCACCCAGCTGGTGCCGTGGATCACCTGCCGCTGCAGGTTGGAGTGATCCACCACATCGAAATCCACGATGCCGATTCGGCCCACGCCGGCGGCCGCCAGATAGAGCAGCAGCGGTGAGCCGAGGCCGCCGGTGCCCACGCACAGCACCGAGGAGGCCTTGAGGCGCTTCTGCCCCTCCATGCCCACCTCCGGCAGGATCAGGTGGCGCGCAAAGCGGGCCACCTCATCGGGGCTGAGCGCGATGCCGGTGGTGTCGGGGGGAAGCATGGCGGTGGGGCGCAGGCGCTGACCAGCTCCCTACTCTCCCAAACGCCCGGCCCCTTGGGGCCGGGCCTACGGCAGCAGCTGCAGCTCCAGGGGGTGCATGGGGGCCAGGCCGTTGGGATCCGGCTCCAGCAGCCACCAGGCCCGGAGTGGCTCCAGCAGAGTTGTGGCGGGCAGGCCTGTGCGGATCAGCATCAGGGTGGGCCCCAGGCACAGGGTTCTATCCGTTGCGGAGGGGCTGGCGGGGCTGCTGGGGTGGCTGTGGGCGCTGCCGAGCACCTGCAGGCCGCGTTCGCGTCCCCACCGCTGGGCCAGCAGTTGCTCGCGGGGGTCGAGTTGAAAGCGCTGCCCGCGCTCAGCCGCCGGTTCCCAGCGGTTGCAGCAGGGCCAGATGCGTTGCACCACCAGGGTTTGCTCCGGGTGGTGCCCCAACAACAACGCACATCCCTCCTGAGGCTCCGCCGCCAGCAGCACCCGTTCAAGAACCATCAGGCATTGCCGACCTGCCAGCACCCGCTCTGGCTTTGGTGCAACCATGCAGATACCTTATGGCGAAACGAAAAACCGATGACCGTCCTGATGACCGACAACAGCACTGATCTGCAAGATGCCTCTCTGCAGGACGCCGCAGCCCCCGCCGCCGACGAGGCCGGCGCCAGCTTCAGCGAGCGCTACAGCGAGATTCTCGGCAAGGTGAATACCACCCTCGATCAGGTCGACTGGGCCCAGATGGGGCGCATCGGCAAGGGCGTGGGCGTGCTGGTGGTGGTGATCGTGGCCCAGATCCTGATCAAGGGCGTGCTCGACACCATCAACCTGCTGCCGGTGGTGCCCGGCCTGCTGGAGCTGCTGGGTCTGGTGGTGGTGGGCCAGTGGAGCTGGCAGAACCTCACCACCAGCGACAAGCGCTCCGCTGTGGTGGCCAAGGTGCAGGGCCTGCGCAAGGAGTACCTGGGCTGAGCCCTGGGCGGTGAGCAGGCGCGGCCCGGCCGGGACTCCCCTGGCCGGGCCGTTGCCGTTTCAGCCCCAGGCTCGCAACAGGGCGCGGATGCCGCTCTGGGCCTGTTGCCAGTAGCCGCCACCGAACAGGTTGGCGTGGTTGAGCAGGTGGTACAGGTTGTACAGCTCGCGCCGCTGCGGGTGCCCTGGCGGCAGGGGCCAGGCCTCCTCGTAGCCGGCGAAGAACGCCCCCGGGAACCCGCCGAACAGCTGCGCCATTGCCAGGTCCACCTCGCGGTCGCCGCGGTACACCGCGGGATCGAACAGGGCTCCGCCGGCTCCGTCCGCCAGTAGACCGGCGTTGCCGCTCCAGAGGTCGCCGTGCACCAGGCAGGGTTCGGCCGAGTGCGGCGCCAGCCAGGCCGGCACCTGCTCCAGCAGGGCGTCCGCCCCCTCCAGCCGCCGGCCGGAACGGGCGGCCCAATCCAGCTGGGCCCCCAACCGCCGCTCCGCGAAGAAGGCTCCCCACTGCTCGCACCAGCCATTGCGCTGGGGGCCGGCGCCGATGAAGTTGTCGTGGGGCCAGCCGAAGCGGCCGTTGTGCCCCCGCAGGCTGGCGCGATGCAGCGCCGCCAGATCCGCCCCCAGCTGTCGCCAGTGGATTTGGTTCCGCTGGCCGCTGCCGCCCCCCAGCTCCAGCCAGGGCAGCAGCAGCAGCGCCTCTCCCCCCAGCTCCGCCAGGGCCAGGGGTTGCGGCACCACCAGCCTCGGCACTGCCACCTCCGCCACCGCCGCCAGGGCCGCCAGGCCATCGGCCTCCGCGTCCAGCACCGGCCGCAGGGCGGCACGGTGGCTCTTGGCGAACAGCCGCTCCCCATCGGTCAGCTCCAGCCGCCAGGCCCGGTGGATGCAGCCGCCCCCCACCGCCGTCAGCGCCCGTAGCTCCACGCCGCGCTCGCGCCGCAGCCAGGCGGCCAGCTGGGCCTGCTCCATGCTCGCGGCGCGGATCGGGGCCCTGCCAGCATGCCGCGATGACCAGCCGTTGTGATGTGGCGGTGGTGGGTGCCGGCATCGCCGGCCTCACCGCCGCAGCCCTGCTGGCGGCTGACGGTGTGGAGGTGGTGCTGCTGGAGGCCCACAGCCAGAGCGGCGGCTGCGCCGGCACCTTCCGCCGTGGGCCCTACACCTTCGATGTGGGCGCCACCCAGGTGGCCGGCTTTGAACCCGGGGGGAGCCACGCCCGTCTGTTCGCCCACTTCGGGCTGCCGCTGCCCCAGGCCCATCCCCTCGATCCCGGCTGCAGCGTGCAGTTGGCTGGCGAGGCTGCGCCGATTCGCCTCTGGCGCGATCCCCAGCGCTGGCGCCAGGAGCGTGAACGCCAGTTCCCAGGTAGCGAGCGCTTCTGGCAGCTCTGTGCCCTGCTGCACCGCAGCAGCTGGGCCTTCGCCGGCCGTGATCCGGTGCTGCCACCCCGCACGTTCTGGGACCTGGGCCAGCTGCTGGGCGCCCTCGACCCGGCGGTGCTGGCCAGTGGGGTGTTCACCGGCGCCACCATCGCCGATCTGCTGCGCCTGTGCGGCTGCGCCGGCGATGGGCGCCTGCGCCGCTTTCTCGATCTGCAGCTGCGTCTCTATTCCCAGGAACCTGCCGATCGCACGGCGGCGCTGTACGGCGCCACCGTGCTGGCGATGGCCCAGGAGCCGCTGGGCCTCTGGCATCTCACGGGCTCGATGCAGCGGTTGAGCGAGGCCCTGGAGCAGGCCCTGGCGGCGGCCGGCGGGCAGCTGCGGCTGCGCCATCGGCTCACGGCTTTGCAACCTCCTGCCCCTGGATCCGGCGGCAGCTGGCTGCTGCAGGGGGAGGGGCCGGCGGCGCGCCGGTTTGAGCTGGAGGCCACTGAGGTGGTGTGCAGCCTGCCGCCCCAGAGCCTGCCCGAGCTGCTGGGGCCGGCGTTGCCTGCCGCTTACCGGCGCCGCCTCTCCGGTTTTCCCGATCCCTCCGGCGCCCTGGTGCTCTATGGGGCGGTGCCGCGTTCGCGCCTGCCCAGCGGCCTCGGCCTGCACGCCCAGCTGGAGTGGGACGACCCCGGTAGCCTGTTCGTGTCGCTCAGCGCCGAAGGGGATGGGCGGGCGCCGGAGGGGCAGGCCACCGTGATCGCCAGCGTGTTCACCCCGGCGCGGCCCTGGTTCGGCCTGGAGGAGTCTGCCTATCAGCAGCGCAAGCGCCTGGCGCTGGCTGGTATCCAGGCGGGGTTGCAGCACTTGCTGGGGCTGGAGCCGGCCGATTGGCTGCATGCGGAGCTGGCCACGCCGCGCGGCTTCGCCGGCTGGACCGGCCGCCCCTACGGCTTTGTGGGCGGCCTGGGGCAACACCCCAGCCGTTTCGGGCCGTTCGGCCTGGCCAGCCGCAGCCCCCTGCCCCGCCGCTGGCTCTGCGGCGATGCCATCCACCCCGGGGAAGGCACAGCGGGGGTGAGCCTCTCGGCGCTGATGGCCTGCCGCCAGCTGCTCGCGGCCCGGGGCCGCCCCCTGCAGCTCAGAGAAACTCCGGCCGCAGCGCCTGGCAGTGGCTGAGCGCCGCCTGCAGCGGCGGCCACTGCTCCTGCTGCACCAGGGCCTCCAGCGCATCGAGCTGCCGGCGATAGGTGCGCAGCGCCTGCAGCACCGCCGGCCGGTTGCAGCGGGCCATCAGCGTGCCCAGCTCCGGGTTGCCGCCGCCGATGCGGCTGGTGTCGGCGAAGCCGCTGGAGGCCAGGCGCCGCACCAGCGCCGCCGCATCGGCCTCCAGCCCCCCCTGCTCAGCCGCCTGCAGCAAGGCGGCGCTCACCAGCACCGGCATGTGCGAGATCAGCGCCACCGCCTGGTCGTGGGCGGCGGCGTCGCAGCGGAGCCAATCGGCCCCCACCGCCTCGGCCAGCTGCTGCACCGCCAGCAGGGCTGCGCCATCGGTGCTGGTCGTGGGGGTTGCGACCCAGGGTCGGCCCCGGAACAGCCCCTCCAGCCCCGCCTCCACCCCCGCCTGGGCCGTGCCGGCCATCGGATGGCTGGCCACGAAGCGCCGGTGCAGGCCGCTCCAGCGCTCCAGTACCGCTTGCTTCACCGAGCCCACATCGGTGATCACCGCCTCGGCGGGCAGGGCCGCCAGCAGGGCCGCATCGGGGTTCAGGAGCCGATCCAATGGCAGGGCCAGCACGATCAGGCCGCAGCTCCCCAGCACGGCCGGGTCGGTGTCGACGCGATCCGCCAGGCCCCGCTGGCGCGCTCGCTCGGCCGTCTCCGCCCGGTGCACCAGGCCGTGCACCTGGACCCCGCGGGCCCGCAGGTCCAGCCCCAGGGAGCCGCCGATCAATCCCAGCCCCACGATTCCCACGGGCTGCTGGTTGCACAGGCTTGTCATCGCTGAACAGTCCGCTGGAGCCAGCTTCCTACGATCGGCCGATGTTGGAAGCCCAGGCCCACCAGCAACTCAAGGCGCTGCTGCGGTTGGAGGGTGAGGCGCGCTGGCCGCATCACCTCACCCTCAGCCGCCTGGTGGCCCGCAGCCTGCGCCGCGCCGATCAGACCCTGGTGCGTCTGGCCCCCGGCAGCGACCCCAGTTGGTTGCTCGGTCTGTTGGTACCCCTGGCCCTGCATGAGGGGCCCACGGCTCTGCTGGTGAGTCCAGCCCTGCGCCAGCGCTTGTTCCAGGTGGAACTGCCGCGGCTGGAGGCCGTGGGCCTGCAGCTGCCCCTCTGGGAGGGGGAGCAGGCACCCGACTCGGCCCGGTTGTGGCTGTTGCAACCCGATCAGCTGGTGGCCGCCTGCCGCAAGGGCGGCTTCGGGGAGCGCCAGCTGCTGGTGCCCGAGGCGGAGCGGCTCGAGGCCGATCTGCGCAGCGCCCTTGGCGTGGTGATTGACACCTGCCACTGGGAGCAGCTGCGTCGCAGCCTGCCCAGCGCTGCCACCAGCCTGTTGCAGCTGCATGAGCGGCTGAGCCGCCGGCTGCTGGCTCGCCCCTGCGGCCCCCTGCAACAGCTGCCGATCCCCGCGGAGGAGGAGGCGCCACTGCGGCAACTGCTCCATCTGCTGGGTCCGCTGCCGGATCCCTGGTCGCGCTGGTTGGCCAGCGGCGGCGAGGGCTGGACCAGCTGGGCTCAGATCAACCCCACGCTGTTGCAGTGGCAGTGGCATCGCCAACCCCTGGAGCCCCTGGCTCAGCTGGCCCCCCTGCTGCAGGGCCGCGGCCTGGTGCTGGTGGGCCCTGGCGCTGAGCTGCCCGCCCCTGGCCATGGCTGGGCGCCACAGGTGCAGGTGAGCCTGGCCGATCCGCCGCTGCTGGATGCTCTGCCGCTCTATGCCCCCCAGGGGCAGCCCTTGCCCAATGCACCCCACTACCCGGTGCATCTGCTGGAGCAGTGCCGTCGCCTCGTGCTGGGCCAGGCCGGGCTCACGGTGGTGCTGCTTGATGACGAAGGTCCGCGCCTCGGCCTCACCAGTGCCCTGGCGGCGGAATTCGGCACGCGCGTGGGTCATCAGCTCACGGCACCGGAGAGCAATGGCGTGATCTGCTGCAGCTGGAGCTGGTGGCTGGAGCATCAGGGGCGCCTGCCGCTGCCCGGGCAGTTGGTGGCGGCCACCCTGCCGATCGCCAGCCTGGAGGACCCGCTGACGGCGGCGCGGGTGGCCGCCCTGCGTCAGCAGGGCCGCGACTGGTTCCGCGAGCTGTTGCTGCCGGAGGCCCTCGGGCGGCTGCAGCGTGCGGTGGCCGGTCTGCGCCGTAATGGCGGCCGGCTGGCGGTGCTCGACGGGCGTCTGCGGCGGCGGGGCTGGGGCCGGCAGGTGCTGGAGGCCCTCGAGCCCTGGGTGACGCTGCCGCGTCTGCTGCCGGGCTGAGTCGCCCTAGCCTGGGCTTGCACCACAACAGGTTCGATGGGAGAGGCCAAGCGCCGCGCTGAGCAGGGGTTGCCGCCCCGCCCCCCAGCGGCCAAGCCCGCCAAGGCCGCCAAGGCCAAAGCGAAGGACACCTCCCCCCGCATCGCCTCCTGGCTGCCGCTCACCCGCAATCAGGGGGAGCGCTTCGTCCAGCTCACCACCCGTGGTGCCTGGATCGGCATCGGAGCGCTGGTGCTGTTCTGGGTCACGGTGCGCTTCATCGGCCCAGCCGCCGGTTGGTGGACCCTGGCGGACGGCTGAGTACTTCTACTCACGGAAATCTGAAGAAAACGTTAGGATTGGTGGGTCCTTCGCTGGGCCGCCGATGTTTGCGCGACTCGCTGAGCACTACCGCTCCGTGGTGGAAGACCTCGTGCTGAGCCTGCGGGCCTTGGCCGACGGTCTGCAGCAGCAGGGTTTTGCTGCCACCTGCTACGTCTGCGGCGATGGCCGCGACGGCTGTGGGGCCTCCTTCGTGGCCGACCTCGGCGACGGCCATATGGTGCGCTTCCTGGTGTCCGACTACGGCATCAGCTGGGTCGAATCCCGCAATGGCCACGAGCTGGTCAAGTTGGAGGGCGCTGACGCCATCCAGGAACTGGAGCGTGTGGCCGACACCCTGCGCCGCCGCTTTGAGCAACCCTCGGTCGCCCTTGCGGCCTGAGCCTCTGACCCCCAGTGCAGCAGTCAGCCCCCTGTCGCCTACGGCGACTGGGGGCTGACTGCTTCCGGCCCTGCCGGCCTCAGCTGGCGGCCGGCAGGGCCTCTTCGCTTTCGGCCTCGCGGGTGGTGCTGCTGCTGGCTCCGCCGGCCGCCAGGCGGGCGGCGGCGGCGGCCACCGGCCGCAGCGAATCGCTGGTTTCGCTCAGCTTCTGGCGCACCTGGATCTCGATGCGGTCCTTCTGCTCCGGGTTCTGCTCCAGCCAGGTGATCGTGTTGTCGCGGCCCTGGCCGATGTTGTCGCCCTCGTAGCTGTACCAGGCGCCCTTGCGCACCACCACGCCGTTCTCTTCCGCCAGGTCGAGCAGGCAGCCCACGGTGCTGATGCCGCGGCCGAACAGGATGTCGAACTCAGCGATGCGGAACGGCGGTGCCACCTTGTTCTTCGCCACCTTCACCTTGGCGCGGATGCCGTATTCCTCGGTGCCGCGCTTGAGGGTCTGGATGCGGCGGATGTCGAGGCGCACCGAGGCGTAGAACTTCAGCGCGTTGCCGCCGGTGGTGGTTTCCGGATTGCCGTAGGTAACGCCGATCTTCTGGCGCAGCTGGTTGAGGAAGATCACCGTGCAGCCGGATTTGCCGATGTTGCCGGTGATCTTGCGCATGGCCTGGCTCATCAGCCGCGCCTGGCTGCCCACCGCCAGATCCCCCATCTCCCCTTCGATCTCCGCCCGCGGAGTGAGGGCGGCCACCGAGTCCACCACCACGATGTCCACGGCGGCGGAGCGCACCAGCTGGTCCACGATCTCCAGCGCCATTTCGCCGGTGTCCGGCTGCGACACCAGCAGGTTCTCGATGTCGACCCCCAGGGCCGCGGCGTACACCGGATCCAGGGCGTG
>JBJTHL010000025.1:0-2767 GCA_046094445.1 Vulcanococcus sp. | reverse complement strand
CGCGCCCTGAAGATGGCTCCAGGGCAGCACGCGCGCGCTGGTCCAGGTGTGATGGATCACCTCCTCCCAGGCCGGCGGTGGGGGCTGAGTGTCCGCGGTGCGGGACACAGCGGGGCTGTTCGAGCCCGTTGGTGACGCCTCGCGCACCTGCCGGTAGGCCTGCTTCCAGCCCCCCAGGCTCTCGTGGCGGCCGCGGGCGGCGGCGATCACCGGGGCCAGGCGTCGGTCGCTGCGGGAGAGCAGGGCCTGGATCACGCTCCAGCCGTAGCTCTCCGGGCGCAGCTCAATGCCCTTGGGCTTCAGGCGTTTGGCCAGCAGCTTCAGGCGTTTCTCGGCTTCGGGCCGGACACCCTGCCACTGAAATGGGGTGTGGGCCTTGGGCACGAAGGTGCTCACGCCCAGGCTCAGCCGCAGGCCGGGGGTGGCGCGCTTCAGGGCCAGCAGCAGCTCGGCGGTGGTCTCCACGTCGGCCTCCTCCTCCTCGGGGAGACCCACCATCCCGTAGAGCTTGAGGCCGCTGAGGCCACCGGCTTTGGCATGGCTGGCGGCGGCGAAGATCTCCTCGCGGCTGAGCTTCTTGTTCACCAGCTCGCGCATGCGGTCGCTGCCGCTTTCGATGGCGATCGTGAGCGATTTGCTGCCGCGTTTGGCCAGGATCCGCGCCAGCTCGGCCGTCACGGTGGCGGCGCGCACGGAGCTCACGCTCAGGCGCACGGCGTCAAAGCGGTCGCCATCGAGCCACTGCAGCAGGTCGCTGAACTGGGGGTGCTGGGTCACCGAGGCGCCCAGCAGCCCCAGGCGCTGGGTGGCGCTCAGCCCGTTCTCCACCGCTGGGATCAGGCCGTCGTCGAGGCTGGCGGTGCGGAAGGGCAGGTTGAGGTAGCTCGCCAGGCAGAAGCGGCACAGCTCCGGGCAGCTGCGCACCACCTCCACCATGTGGATCGAGGGCCAGGCGGCCTCCGGGGTGATCACGGTGGACTGGCTGAGGGTGTTGCCGCGCCAGGTCTGCTTGGCCACCACGGGCGGAATGCCGGGCTCCGTTGGCTCTACGCCCAACAGCTGGCCATCGGCGTCATAGCGGGGGGCGTAGAGCGCCGGCACGTACACCCCCGCTACAGCCGCCAACCGCCGCAACCGTTCGGCCCGGGGGGCACTGCGGCAGCTCTGCAGGGCCTCGATGAACGCCGGCAACAGCAGTTCGCCATCCCCCAGCAGCACCGCATCAAAAAAGGGGGCCAGGGGTTCCGGATTGGCGGTGAGCACCGGCCCGCCGCCGAACACGATCGGGTCGCCGTCGCCGCGCTCAGCGGTCCAGAGCGGAATGCGCTGCTGCTCCAGCAGATCCAGCAGCACCGGGCCGTCCAGCTCCCAGCTCAGCGACAGGCCGAACAGATCCAGGTCTGGCCCGCTGCCCCGCCGGCCACCATGGGGCGGGTCCCCCTGATCGGTGAACAGCCGGCGCACGTCCACGTCCGGCCGTTGGGCCAGCGTGGCCCACACCACCTGATACCCCAGGCTGGTGATGCCCACCGTGTAGGTGCTGGGAAAGGCCAGCACCGCACGCAGAGCCCCGGCCTCGGGCACCGCCGGCTCGAATAGCAGGGTCTCCTGATTCAGGGGTCGTGTCGGCGCATCACGGGCTCCAGCGTGTCACCCGGCGCGCTGGAGCGATGGCCGGCCGCGGCCGCCCGTGCCGGCGATGGCAGATGCGCTGAATCCCGCTAGGACAAGGCCAATGTCAGCCACGATCAACCCGCGATGGCCAGGATCATCCCCGAGCGCATGAGCGCTGTGATGGAGGGCGATTTCGTTGTCTTTCTGATCGGGATGCGCATCAACAAGGCCTGGAAGCTGCACCAGTGGCTGCCGGTGTTTCTTGGCATGCCTCGCATGCTCAAGGAGCTGGAGGCGCAGCCCGAGAGCGGTTTCCTCGGCCATCACCAGTTCGGCTTCACCTTGGTGCAGTACTGGCGCTCCTTTGAGCAGCTGGAGGCCTACGCCCGCCGCAGCGATCAGCTGCACTGGCCCGCGTGGACGGCGTTCAATCGCCGTGTCGGCGCCAGCCGCGGTGATGTGGGCATCTGGCATGAGACCTACCGGATCCACGCCGGCGACTACGAGACGATCTACAGCGGTATGCCGCCGATCGGTCTGGGCCGGGCCGGGCGGCTGGTGTCGGCGGTGGGGAATCGGGATGCGGCCCGCGGTCGGTTGGAGGCCGGCGCGGCCCCGGGCTGATCAAACCGCCGCCAGCACCTTCGCCTCCTCCTCGGCGCTCACCACGCGGCCGCTGTCCTCAAAGCCCTCGATCTGATCGAAGTTGAGGTAGCGGTAGAGCTCGGCGCCGAAGGGATCGATCTTCTCCGCGGCGATCGCCAGGTATTCGGTTTTGGAGGGGATGCGGCCCAGCTGGGCGCACACCGCCGCCAGCTCGGCGCTGCCCAGGTACACCTGGGCGCCGTTGCCGAGGCGGTTGTTGAAGTTGCGGGTGCTGGTGGAGAACACCGTGGTGTTGTCCTCCACCCGGGCCTGGTTACCCATGCACAGCGAGCAGCCGGGCATCTCCATGCGTGAGCCGGCGGCCTCGAAGGTGGCGTAGTAGCCCTCCTTCTTCAGCGTCTCCTCATCCATGCGGGTGGGCGGGCACACCCACAGGCGGGCGGCGTTCTCGCCCTGGCCCTGGAGCACGTTGGCGGCGGCGCGGTAGTGGCCGATGTTGGTCATGCAGGAGCCGATGAACACCTCATCGATCGCCTTGCCGGCCTCC
>JBJTHL010000024.1:0-14769 GCA_046094445.1 Vulcanococcus sp. | reverse complement strand
GCCCTGTCACCGGGGGTGGGCTGAGATGCCGGTCATTCCCGCCCAGTTGGTTGTCGCTCCAGCGTCGCTCACGCGGGAGCAGGTGCAGGCCAGGCTTCTGGCCGGCCAGACGCTGCTCAACGACAGCGCCGATCACCTGCTGGAGGTGGTGGCGGTGCTGGAGAGCTATGGCGAGGTGCTGGACGCCTACAGCAAGAACCTGATCTATCAGGCCGAGCAGCAGTTCCTGAACCCGCTGCCTATCTTCAAATACCTCGATGGTGATTTCAGCCTGGCCAAGATCTGGCGGCATCTGAATCACGATCGCATCAACTTCGAGTACGCCGAATACTGCATGAAGGCCATGCTCTGGCATGGCACCGGCGGCTTGGATGCTTATCTCGATGGCGAGGCTTTTGCCGCCAACTGCGCCGCGATCATCGCCGCCAAGCGAGGCCGTGACCCCCTGCTGGCCCTGCTGCACCCCCTGGCGCCCGCCTTCCTGCCGGAGCTGATCCGCACCGCCGCCACCGTGCACGCCCTGGGTCAGTTCTGGCGGGTGATGAGCGACCTCTTTCTCGACCTGGCGGCTGCGGAGCGCGACGGTCGCGTGCGCTCGATCCCGGCGGTGGTGGAGTTCATCAAGCAGGGGCTGGTGGCGGCCGCCGCCAACCCGATCACCTATGGCGTGCAGATCGGTGGCCAGCAGCACTGGGTTCTGCCACCGGAGGCGGGGCTGACATTCCTGGTGGATGTGGCCGTGCCTTACGTGGAGGCTGTGTTCCTGCGGGGCACGCCCTTCCTGGGCACCGTGAGCTTCAACGCCCAGGCCCAGCAGATTTCACCGGATCAGGCCCAGTTCGCCTACGGCGCCCTCTACGCCGATCCGCTGCCCACCATGGGCTCCGGCATTCCCCCCAGCCTGCTGATGCAGGACATGTACCGCCATCTGCCGGAATCCCTGCATCGCTGGTATCAGCACCAGGGCCGGGGCGAGGGGGATGTGCGCGTGAAGATCTGCATGAGCTTCCAGAAGGCGATGTTCTGCGTGACCAACGCAGCCATCAACGGCACCATGCCCCATGCGCTGGCCACCGAGGTGCCGGCCGAGCAGGCGGCCAATGCGGCCTATGCCCTGGCCTGGGCCACCCGACTGGCGGCTGGCCGCACCGATTGCCTGGGAGGCCTGACGGCGGGGATCTAGCCTGAGGCCATGGAGCACCAGTGGAACCCCCGCCCCAAGCCCGATCGGATCGAATGGCTGGAGCGGCGCGTCGAGTTCGACGACTACGCCGGCAATCGGGCCTTTCTCGATCGCCTGAACGCGTTCTGCGAACAGCAGGGCCGTTATCCAGACATCAGCTTCGGCCGCACCTACGTGAACATCACCTTGCGGCCGGAAGGTGAGGGGCTGCCGATCGACGAGGCTGATCACGCCTTCGCCGCGGCGATCGATGGCCTCCTCTGAACCCAGTGCCACAGGCCCCGGTGCCCCTGCGCTAACTGACACACCGGACAACACCCCGGTGAATCTGCAGGCCGCCTATGAGGGGGCCGATGTGCAACAGGTGCTGGAGCAGCTGGATCAGGAGCTGATCGGCCTGCGGCCGGTGAAGACCCGCATCCGTGAGATCGCCGCCCTGCTGGTGGTGGATCGCGCTCGAAAACAGGTGGGTCTGGCCACCACCGCCCCCAGCCTGCACATGTCGTTCACCGGGCGGCCCGGCACCGGCAAAACCACGGTGGCCGCGCGGATGTCGCAAATCCTGCACCAGTTGGGTTATGTGCGTAAGGGCCATGTGGTCACCGCCACTCGCGATGATCTCGTGGGCCAGTACATCGGCCACACGGCGCCGAAAACGCGCGACATGCTCAAGAAGGCGATGGGTGGAGTGCTGTTCATCGATGAGGCTTACTACCTCTATCGGCCCGAAAATGAACGCGACTACGGCGCTGAGGCGATCGAGATCCTGCTGCAGGTGATGGAGAACAACCGCGATGATCTCGTGGTGATTTTCGCTGGCTATAAGGAGCGTATGGATGTGTTCTATCAGAGCAATCCCGGCCTGTCCTCACGGGTGGCGAACCACATCGATTTTCCCGATTACAGCGCCCAAGAGCTGCTGGCCATCGCCCGGCTGATCCTGGCCGAGGAGAACTACCGCTTCAGCGATGAGGCGCTCGCCGCCTTCGCGGACTACATCCAGCGCCGCATGCTGCTGCCGTTCTTCGCCAATGCCCGCTCGATCCGCAATGCGATCGATCGCGCGCGCATGCGCCAGGCCAACCGCCTGTTCAACCGCATGGCCGGCGGCGGCATCACCAAGCTCGATCTGATCACGATCGAAGCCGACGACATCACCGCCAGCCGGGTGTTCTCCGGCGAGGTGGAGGGGCTCGACCCCAGCGCTCCGATCACCCAGGGCTGAGCCCAGGGGCGCCCTGCCGCTAACGCACCCGCCGCCGTGAATCGATCTGCAGCAGGTCGCGCACCTGCTGCAGCTGGCGGCCCAGGTGTGGGTCGGCATGCACCTTCTTCTCGATCTGCTCCACGGCGTACATCACGGTGGAGTGGTCCTTGCCGCCGAACGCCTCGCCGATGCGCGGCAGCGAGAGGTTGGTGCTCTGGCGCATCAGGTACATGCCCACCTGGCGCGCTTGGCTCACGGCCCGTTTGCGGCTCGGGCTCTTCATCTCCTCCACCGACACGGCGAACACCTCCGCCACCTTGCTCAGCACCTGATCCGGGGTGACCTCCACCTCGCTGCCGGCCGGATCGAGCATCGGCGCCACGGATTCCACCGTCATCGGCAGGCCGGTGATCGACGCAAAGGCCACCGCTCGGGTGAGGGCCCCCTCCAGCTCGCGGATGTTGGAGGTGAAACGGCCCGCCAGGTACTGGATCAGATCCCGCGGCAGGCTGACGCGCTCCTGCTCTGCCTTCTTGTGCAGGATCGCCATGCGGGTTTCCAGGTCCGGGGCCTGGATGTCGGCGATCAGGCCCATCGAGAAGCGGGAGATCAGCCGTTCCTGCAGCCGCGGGATCTGCGAGGGGGGGCGGTCGCTGGCGATCACGATCTGGCGGCCCGCTTCGTGCAGGGCATTGAAGGTGTGGAAGAACTCCTCCTGGGTGTATTCCTTGCCCTCGATGAACTGGATATCGTCCACCAGGATCAGATCGGCGGCGCGGTAGCGATCGCGGAATTTCTGCATGCCGTCCTTGCGGATGGCCTGGATCAGGTCGTTGGTGAAGGTTTCGGTGCTCACGTAGGCCACGCGGGCCTCGGGATCGATCTCCAGGCGGGAGTGGCCGATGGCCTGCATCAGGTGGGTCTTGCCCAGGCCCACGCCGCCGCAGATGAACAGCGGGTTGAACTCACGGCCGGGGGCCTCGGCCACCGCCAGGGCCGCCGCGTGGGCCATGCGGCTGTTGGGGCCCACCACGAAGCGGTTGAACACGTAGCGGGGGTTGAGCCCCGGGGCCAGCTTGCGCGGCGGTTCACCGGTGGCGGTGTTGCCCGTGCCGGGGGCGGACCCTGGCCCGCCGTGACCATTGCCCTGGCGCTGGGATTCACCGCCGGGGGCTGCGCCGTTGGTCAACGGTGGCAGGGCGCCACCCTCATCGGCGGAGGCCACCACCACCACCTGGATCGAGCGGCCGGCGATCTCGCTGGCCACCGTGGCGATGGTGCTCAGGTAGTTCTTGCGCAGCCAGGTGCAGGCAAAGGTGTTGGGCGCCTGCAGCTCCAATCGGTCGTCGCTGTAGGCGGCGCACAACGCCGGCCGGATCCAGGTCTCAAAGGTGGGTTTGGACAGAATCCCCTGTAGGGCGGCCTGAACCTGACGCCACAGCTCTTGCCCTTGCTGCACCGTCACGCCGCGCCTCCCGAGCCCGGATCTTAGGGGTGTTGCCGCGGCCGGGCCGTCTTAAATGAGGCCATCCACGAGCTGGCCCATCCGGTTCCGCCATGACCCTGCCGCAGTCTCCGCGCCCCCGCCTGACTCTGCTGGTTTCCCTGCTCAGCGCTGCCCTGGGCGCCGCCCTGCTCAGCGCCTGTGGCCAGGGGTTGCCGGGCCTCTCAGGCCGCGGCGGCGACCCGGCCCGGGTGAGTGATGCCCCCCCCAGCACCCCACTCCAGCCCGGCAACAACGTGATCGTGGGGGCGGTGGAGAAGGTGGGCCCCGCCGTGGTGCGGATCGACACGGTGCGGCGGGTGATCAATCCCCTCGGTGGCCTGTTCGGCACGGGTCCATCGATCGAGCAGCAGCAGGGTCAGGGCTCCGGGTTCATCACCCGCTCTGATGGTGTGATCCTCACCAACGCCCATGTGGTGGAGGGGGCCAGCGAGGTGGATGTGACCCTGCCCGATGGCCGCAGCTTCAGCGGCAAGGTGCTCGGTGCCGATCCTGTCACCGACGTGGCGGTGGTGAAGGTGGCGGCGAGCGGCCTGCCGGTGGTGTCGCTCGGGGATTCCGCCAAGGTGCGGCCCGGTGAGTGGGCGATCGCCATCGGCAACCCCCTCGGCCTCGACAACACCGTGACCGCCGGCATCATCAGCGCCGTGCAACGCACCAATGCCGTGGGGGAGGGCCAGCGGGTGCCCTACCTGCAGACCGATGCCGCCGTGAATCCCGGCAACAGCGGTGGGCCGCTGATCAACGACCGCGGCCAGGTGATCGGCATCAACACCGCCATCCGCAAGGCCCCCGGTGCGGGCCTGAGCTTCGCGATCCCCATCAACCTCGGCCGCCAGATCGCCGCCCAGATCCTGGAGCGCGGCCGCGCTTCCCATCCCTACATCGGGGTGCGCCTGCAGGCCCTCACCCCGCAGCTGGCCCGCGAGGTGAATGCCACCGATGCCGAGTGCAAGCTGCCGGAGATCAACGGCGTGGTGGTGGTGGAGGTGCTGCCCGGCAGCCCGGCTGAACGCAGTGGCATGCGCCCCTGCGATCTGATCGAGAAGGTGGGCAGCACCGTGGTGGATAACCCCTCCGAGGTGCAGGTGGCCGTGGATCAGGGCCGTGTGGGCCAGGGGCTCACGGTGCAGGTGCAGCGCGGGGAGCGCCAGCTCAACCTGGAGCTGCGGCCCGCGGAGCTGCCGCGCCAGAACTGATTGCCGGGGCCCATGCTGCTGCGCCAGCGCCAGCTGGTGGTGCTGGCCCGCTGGCCGGCGCCGGGGCGCTGCAAGCGGCGCCTGGCCTCCGGATGCGGCACCCTGGCGTCAGCGGGGATGCAGGCCGCCCTCAACCGCCACACCCTGGCGGCGGCCCGGCGGGGTGCCCAGCGCGCCGGGGCTGAGCTGTGGCTGGCGGCCGATGGCCTCGGCCCCCGGGCCCTGCGGCGCTGGGCGGCAGCCCAGGGGCTGGCCCACTTCAGGGGGCAGGGGGGCGGCGGTCTCGGCTGCCGCCTGCAGCGTCAGCTGCGGTGTGCCTTTGCCCGTGGCGCCCAGCAGGTGGTGCTGATCGGCAGCGATCTGCCGCAGCTGGAGCCCCAGGATCTGGAGCGGGCCTTCGCCGCCCTGGAGCAGCGCGGCCTGGTGCTGGGACCGGCGGCCGATGGCGGCTACTGGTTGATCGGCCTCAACCGCACCGGTTTTCAGCGGGCCGGCGCCCGGCTCACGGCCGGCGTGCCCTGGGGCAGCGCCGCGGTGCTGGCCCACACCCTGCAGCAGGCCACAGCCCTCGGGCTCGAGCCGCTGCTGCTGCGCCGCCAGGGGGATCTCGACCATCGGGCCGACCTGGCCCCCTGGCGTGGCCGCCGGTGATGACAGCGCTGGCGGTGGTGATTCCGGCCCGACAGGAGGCCAGCCGGCTGCCGCAGCTGCTGGCGGATCTGGCGGCGGCGCCCCCCGGCCTGATCCGGGAGCTGGTGGTGGTGGATGGCGGCAGCGCCGATGCCACCGCGGTGGCCGCTGGCTTGGCCGGGGCCTCGGTGCTGCAGGCCGCACCGGGCCGCGGCGGCCAGTTGCGGGCAGGGGTGGAGGCCAGCACGGCCCCCTGGCTGCTGCTCTTGCATGCCGATGCCCGCCTGCCGCGGGGCTGGGCCGCTGCCGTGGCCGCTGCGATGGCAGCCCCCCAGGGCGATGGCGGCTGCGCCTGGTGTTTCGATCTCGCGGTGGCGGCCCCTGGCTGGCCGCTGCGGCTGCTGGAGCTGGCGGTGGCCTGGCGCACCCGCATCCGGCACCTGCCCTATGGCGATCAGGGCCTGTTGCTGCCGCGGGCCCTGCTGGAGCGTTGCGGCGGTATCGCGCCGCTGCCGCTGATGGAAGACCTCCACCTGGTGCTGCGCCTGCGCCGCCAGGCCCGCATCCGCTGCCTGGGGTTGCCGCTCCTGGTGGATGGCCGCCGCTGGCGCCGCCTGGGGGTGCTGGGCACCGCCTGGCGCAATGCCCGGTTGCGTCGGGCCTGGCGGCGCGGTGGCGATCCGGCGGAGCTGGCTCGCCGATACGCCGCTCAAGGGGAATACCAGAAGGCGCAACGGCGATTCTGGGGTTCGAGCTCCCAGCCCTGGGCGCCGTAGAAGCGCACCACCCCGGGATCGGCGAACAGGCTCACCCGCTCCACCTGCATGGCCCGCAGCTGATCGAGCACGTAGGTCATCAGCTGTTTCCCAAGGCCCGCCCCCTGGTACAGGGGGTGCACCGCCACATCCCACACCGTGGCTTCGATCACGCCGTCGCCGGTGCAGCGGGCGAAGCCCACCAACCGGGGCAGCCGTGGGTCATGGCGCCACAGGCCCACCACCAGCAGGCTGTGCTGCAGCGCCTTGCGCACGCGGCGCACCGGGCGGCGGCTCCAGCCCACCGCATCGCAGAGCTGCTCCAGCTCAAACAGATCGATCTCCCGCTCCTGGCTCAGCACCAGGCTCAGCCGAGGGTTTGGGGTGGGGGTGCTGCACAGCCGATGGCCCTGGCCGTAGAGCGCGTCCAGGGTGGAGGTGGCGCTGGATTGCATGCAGCCGATCCTGCTGCACACGGCCCGGAGCTGGGGCAGGCTGGAGACCGTTTCCGCACCGGAAGCCCTGATCCGCATCGCCCCTGATCCAGCCAGCCCCCTGCTGGTGTGCGTGCATGGCTGGCTGTTGTCCGGCCGGCTGTGGCAGCCGCTGCTGGAGCGCCTGCAGCCCCGCTGGGACCTGTGGGCGCCGGATCTGCCGGGCTTCGGCGCCGCGCCGCGGCCGCGGGGGCTGCAGCCTTCCCTGGTGAGCTACGGCCGCTGGCTGGCGGATGCGGCCCGTGATCGGGCCGCCGGCCGGCCGCTGGTGCTGATCGGCCATTCCCTCGGCGGCAGCCTGGTGCTGCACGCGGCGCCCCTGCTGGGGCAGCAGCTGCTCGGTGTGGTGCAGGTGGCGGCCGGTGGTGGCGTGTACCAGCCGCGGCCCTTCCGGATGGTGCGGCGTGGGGGCGCCGGTTTCCTGCGCTGGCGGCCGGGTTGGCTGGCCCAGCTGCCGGGCACCGAGGCGATCCGCAGCCCTCTGCGGGCGGAGTTGCGGGCGGCCCGTGGGCTGCTGGCCTGCAGCATGCAGCGGGGTGCGGTGCAGCAGCTGCCGGCCCTGGCGGCGGCGTTGCCGGTGCCCAGCCTGTGGGTGAGCGGCAGCCGCGACACGGTGATGGAACCGCGCTACGTGCGCCACCTGGCGGGGTATTGCCGGCAGCTGCGCCTGGTGGAGCTGGAGGGGCAGGGGCATCTGCCGATGCGAACGGCGCCGGACCAGCTGGCGGCGGCGCTGGAGGGCTGGCTGCAGGAGGATCTGGGGTTGGGGAGCGCGGCGGCCGACGGCGAGCGCGGCGATCAGAGGCTGGCCAGCCCGCGCTCCTGGAGTTCAGCCAGCTGCGCATAGAGGCCACCAGCGGCCCGCAGGGCCGCATGGCTGCCCTGCTCGATCAGCTGGCCGCGGCGCAGCACCAGGATGCGATCGGCGGCTTCCACCGTGGCCAGGCGGTGGGCGATCACGATGGCGGTGCGCTGTTGCAGCAGGCGGTCGAGGTCGCGCTGCAGGGTGGCTTCGGTGGAGGGATCGAGGAAGGCGGTGGCTTCATCCATCACCAACACCGAGGGGTTGCGGATCGCCACCCGGGCCACCGCCAGCAGCTGCCGTTCGCCGGAGGAGAGGTTGCCCCCCCGCTCCCGCAGTTCGCTGGCCAGGCCCTGGGGCAGGCGCTGCAGCAAGGGGTCTAGGCCCAGATCGGAGCACAGCTGCTGCAGCTCGCGGTCGCTGATGGCGGCATCGAGACGCAGGTTATCGGCCACATTGCCGCTGAACAGGAAGGTGTCCTGCAGAACCACGCCGAGCCGCTGACGCAGGGTGGGGATCGGCAGCTCGCAGATGTTGATGCCATCAAGCAGGATCCGCCCCTGCTGCGGTTCGTAGAGGCGGCAGAGCAGGCGGATCACCGTGGTTTTGCCCGATCCCGTGGGACCCACCAGGGCCACGTGCTCGCCCGGGGCGATGCGGAAGGAGAGGTTGGAGAGGATCGGTTCGTCGTCGCGATAGGCGAACGACACGTTCTCGAAGATCACTTCACCGGCGCTCTGGCGCTCCAGGCCACTGGCCAGGGCGGCGGCGGAGCGCTGGTGCTCAGGGCTCTCCTGAATCTCGACCGGTTCCTCCAGCAGTTCACCGATCCGCTCCACGGCGGTGAGGCCCCCCTGGATCTGGGTGAAGCGTTCGGCCAGCTGACGCAGGGGATCGAACAGGCGTTGGGAATACAGGATGAAGGTGGTGAGGGTGCCGAGGCCCATGGCGCCGGCGGTCACCATCCAGCCCCCCAGGGCCAGCACGGCGGCGATGGCCGCCAGCGACACCCACTCGATCAGGGCGGAGATGGCCGAGTCGTAGAAGATCGTGCCGGTGATCGCTTGGCGGTAGGCGTTTGTGGTGCGGGCGAAACGGGCGCTGTTGTAAGCCTCGCGCCGGAACATCTGCACCACCTCCAGGCCCTGAAGGTTCTCCTGCAGGTCGGCATTCAGCTGACCCAGTTCTTCGCGCACGCGGTAGTTGGCCTTGCGGTAGCGCCGCTGCAGCCAGAGCATGGTGAGCGTCACCGGCACCTGCGAGGCCAGGAGCAGCACCCCCAGGCGCGGCTCGATGGCGATCATCGTGGCGGCGATCACCAGCAGGGTCACCAGATCGGCGAGCAGACCCACGGCGCCGCTGCCGAACACCTCGGCCAGGGCATCCACATCACTGGTGAGCCGCGTGAGCAGCTTGCCCACCGGCGTGCGGTCGTGGAAGCGCAGCGAGAGCTCCAGGGCGTGGGCGAACAGGTCGTCGCGGATGCGGGCGGTGAGCCGCTGGCCGATGGCCTGCACGTTGAAGGTCTGCACCCCCTGCAGCCCCAGCCGCACCAGCACGGCCAGCAGCAACAGCACCACCAGCGTGCGCAGCTGGGCTGCCACGGCCATGCCCTGCAACCAGGGCAGCACCGGTTCGTGGCGCAGGGCGGAGATGGCCTGGCCCACCAGCAGCGGCTGCACGGCGGCGGCGCCGGCCACCGGGATCAGCAGGGTGAGGGTGAGCAGCAGCCGGCGGCGGTCGCGGCCGAGATAGGGGATCAGGCGCAGCAGCCGTTGGCGATCGCGGGCGGCCATCAGCTCTGGGCCGCAGCCGGAGCGGCACTCACGGCTGCGATCTGGTCCACGATCGCCTGGAGCTCGCCGCCGTCGAGGCGCAGGGCCAGGGGATGGCCCACCAGCCGCGCCGTGGAGTGAAAGAGGTCTTCGATGGCGATCAGCCCGTTCTCCACCAGGGTGCGGCCGGTGGCCACCAGGTCCACGATCGCTTCGCTCATGCCGGTGATCGGCCCCAGCTCCACCGAACCGGCCAGATGGATCAGCTCCACGGGCAGGTCGAGGGCTTCGAAGTAGGCCTCGGCGCAGCGGGTGAATTTGCTGGCGATGCGGCAGTGGGCCGGCAGGTCGGCGGCGCGGCGGTAGGGGCTGCTGGCCTTCACCGCCACGCTCATGCGACAGCCGCCAAAACCGAGATCCACCAGCTGGGCCACCGGCAGCTGGTGTTCGCGCAGCACGTCGTAGCCCACCACCCCCAGCTGGGCCTGGCCGTAGGCCACGTATACCGGCACATCAGCGTTGCGCACGAGCAGGGCGCGGGCGCGGCCGCAGGCGCTGGGCACCATCAGCTGGCGGTTGCCCGGTTCGAGAACGGCGGCGAAGTCGAGGCCGGCGGCGGCGAAGCGAGCCACCGAGTCCTTGAGCAGGGCGCCTTTGGCCAGCGCGACGGTGATCATGGAAGGCAGTCTGAACCGGGACTGTAACGATGCAGCAGGCCAGCCCCACCCCTGGTGCGCCCGCGGCGCTCCAGGTGGACCTGATTCCGGTGCTGAACGACAACTATGTGTTCGTGCTGCATGGCCCAACACCCGGACCGGCGGCGGTGGTGGATCCGGCCGTGGCGGAACCGGTGATCACCTGGCTCCACCAGCGCGGCCTGGAGCTCACCGCCGTGCTGCACACCCATCACCACCACGATCACATCGGCGGCACGCCGGGCTTGCTGCAGCGCTGGCCGCGGGCTCGGGTGATCGCCAGTGCCGCCGATCGCGAGCGGATTCCCCTGCAGACGGAGCCTGTGGCCGGTGGCGATCGGCTGGAGTTGCTGGGCCACAGCCTGCAGGTGCTGGCGGTGCCGGGCCACACCGCCCATCACCTGGCGTTCTATCTGGCTGGCGATCCAGGGGACCTGTTCTGCGGCGACACGCTGTTCGCCGCCGGTTGCGGCCGCCTGTTCGAGGGCACACCGGAGCAGATGCACGGCTCGCTGCAGCGGTTGGTGGCCCTGCCTCCCGCCACGCGGGTGTGGTGCGCCCACGAATACACGGAAGGCAACCTGCGCTGGGCGGCGGCGCAGCGGCCGCAGGATCAGGAGATCGCCACGCGGCTGGCGGCGGTGCAGGCGGCCCGGGCGGCCGGCCGGCCCACCATTCCCAGCTCCATCGCCCTGGAACAGGCCACCAATCTGTTTGTGCGGGCTGCCGATGCCGCGGCTCTGCGGCAGCTGCGGGGCAGCAAGGATCTCTGGCGGGGCTGATCGCGGCTCAGGCTCAGAGCACCTGGGCCTCAGAGCACCTGGGGCACGTCGCTGGCGGCGCAGAGGGCCAGTCCTCCGGGGAACAGGCGGGCCGGCTCGCCGGCGCGCAGCCGCAGGCGGCAGCGCTGGCCGCGGTTGTAATCGGCGCTGAGGGGCAGGCGCAGCCGCAGCCGCAGATCACCGGCCTGCACCTGGTACAGCCACTCGCGGCCGAGAAACTCACGGCCTACCACCCAGCACGCACCGCTGCTGTCGGGGAACAGCTCCAGGCCCTGGGGGCTCACCAGCACCTGCAGCGGCTCCTGGGGGTCGAGGCGCGGCACCGCGGCATCGGCCTGGCGTGGCTCCAGCCAGCCCAGCTCGGTGGCCAGGCGTGTGCCCTGCCAGCGGGCCGGCACCAGGTTGCCCTGCAGCACGAAGCGGCCCACAAAGGCGGTGGCGGGTTCATGCACCAGCTGATGCGGACTGGCGCACTGGTGCAGCCGGCCGGCTTCCAGCACGGCCACACGGTCGCAGATGGCCATCGCCTCCTCAGGGTCGTGGGTCACGATCACGCCGCTGGCACCGCAGCGGGCCAGCACCCCGGGGAGCTCAGCCCGCAGCCGCAGCCGCACCTCCACATCGAGGTTGGAGAAGGGTTCATCGAGCAGCACCAGCGAGCAGCCGGGTGCCAGGGCCCGGGCCAGGGCCAGGCGCTGGCGCTGGCCGCCGGAGAGCTCGTGGGGGTAGCGCTGCTCCAGCCCCTTGAGGCCCAGCAGCTCCAGCAGCCAGGCGGCGCGACTGGAGTCCTGGCCGCGGCGCAGGCCGAAGGTGGCATTGCGCCAGGCATTGAGGTGGGGGAACAGGGCGTAGTCCTGGAACACCATGCCCACCCCGCGCCGCTCGGGCGGCAGCCAGCGCTGGGGCCCGGCCACCTCCTGGCCGCCGATGCGCACCACCCCGCGCTCGGGTTGCTCGAAGCCGGCGATCAGGCGCAGCAGGGTGGTCTTGCCACAACCGGAGGGGCCGAGCAATCCCACCAGCTCCCCTGCTTTGAGCTGGAAATCGATCGCCCGCAGGGTCCAGTCGCCACTGGCGGCCGGGCCGCGGTAGCGGTGCCAGAGATCGAGCAGTTCCACCTGCGGCCGCGGCGGCAGCTCAGCGGGGGGAAACGCAGGGGGCATCAGGGCAGGGCCGCCATAGGCTCAGCCCCTTATCTTCCCCCGCCATGACCAGCCCAGGCATCGAGGCCGTCACTACCAGCGCCGCTCCGGCACCGGTGGGCCCCTACAACCAGGCGGTAAAGGCCGGCGGCCTGCTGTTCTGCTCCGGCCAGATCGCCCTCGATCCCGCCACGGGGGCCATGGTGGGCGGCGGTGATGTGGAGGCTGAAACCCGCCAGGTGCTGGCCAATCTGCAGGCGGTGCTGCAGGAGGCCGGCTGCAGCCCCCAGCAGGTGGTGCGCACCACGGTGTTCCTGGCGGATCTGGCCGATTTCAGTCGGGTGAATGCCCTCTATGCCGAGGTGTTCGGTGCCGGCGTGTCGCCGGCGCGGGCCTGCGTGGAAGTGGCCGCGCTGCCGAAGGGTGCACGGGTGGAGATCGACTGCATCGCCCTGCTGGGCTGAGGGGATCAGTGGGGCCGAATTCGGCGGAAGGTGAGGTTCAGGCGCTCCCCCTGCAGGCGTAACCGCTGGGGCAGGGCGTGCTGCCAGTGGCGCTGGCTCGGGGGATCCATCAGCAGCAGATCACCATCGGCCAGCTCCAGGCCAAAGGCGGTGCTGCCACCGGCGATCCGATCGCCAGGCCGGGGCCTGAAACGCAGGGTCCGGCTCGCCCCCAGGCTCAGGGAGGCGATCGGGGCGCTGGCCTCGAGCTCGGCTTCATCGTCGGCATGCCAGCCCATGCGATCGGTGCCGCTGCGGTAGCGGTTGAGCAGCAGGCTGTTGAAGGGCTGCCCCAGCTGCTGCTCCAGCTGGCGCCGCAGCGTCGTCAGCACCGGGCTCCAGGGGGTGATGGCCTGATCGAGGCCGCTGTAGCGGTAGCGGCAGCCGGGGTCGGCCATCCAGCAGGTGAGTCGCGGGGTGAGGTGCCGGCGCCCGTAGACCGTCACGCTGGGTTGTTGCCAGGGCAGCTCCGCCTGCAGCTGGCGCCGCAGCTCGGCGGTGTTGATGCCGAGGCTCTGCAGCCAGGCCGGCGCATGCCGCAGGCGCAGGCCTGGCCGTTCGATCGGGATCAAGGCTGCGGCTCCGTCGGGGTCAGCAGCGAGCCTGGATCGAAGGCCAGGGTGCCGCTGGAGGTCTTGCGCCGCAGCTCCACGTGCAGGTGTGGGGTGCTGGCCCGCCCGCTCTGCCCCACCCGGCCGATCGCCTGGCCTGGCCGCACCGCATCCCCCACCAGCACGGCTGCATCCAGAAGGTGCGCGTACAGGCTCTGCCAGCCCCTGCCGTGATCCAGCAGCACCGTGAGGCCGTAGCCATCCACCTCACGCATCAGCACAACCCGACCGGGCAGCATGGCCAGCACCGGTTGGCCGGCATCGGCGATCAGATCGACTCCGGTGTGCAGGCGCCAGGCCTGCCGGGCCTCGGAGTAGCGCCAGCCGAACAGGGCCACCTCACGGGCTGCGATGCGCAGTGGGTAGTGCAGCCTGAGCGGCTGCCCCGGCTGCAGGGCTGGCTCGATCCCTGTGGACGCCAGGCCCACCAGCAGGTCGGTCACGGGGGTTTCCACCGGCAGCTCCAGGGGCTGGGGAGGTTGCGCCTGCACCGCCAGGGGCAGCAGCAGGGTGAGGGGCAGCCATAGCCAGCGGGCCCGCGGGCGGGATGGCATGGCAACGGGGCATCCAGCGCGCACGTTGTAGCGGAGCTTCCGTCAAGCGGCTCCCACCAGGGATTGGCGCATCGATCGCGAATGCTTGCGCCCGGCCGACCAACGATCAGCAGAGCTGAAGACCGGATCCGCAGCGATCCCGCCCAGGGCTTTCCACAGTTTTTCCACAGGTGTCACGGGCGAGACTCGCCGCCTGCGCTGGCCCGAGAGCCGTGGCCGCGGAAAAGCGTTCTCCCATTGACACCCGCCACGCCCCGGCCTCCTGCCGGACGCCAGTCGCCGATGGATCCCGCAAACCCGCTGCAGCACAGTTCATCTGCTCGCCCTCAAAATAAGACGCAAAATGGGACCGGTCTTTGACGTGCGGGTGCCCCCTGTGAGCTGATGGTGGGGACGAAGCGAAAGACGACGCATGACGGACATCCCGGCGACCATGGCCCCCCACGTGAGTGTGGAAAACCAGTTCCCGGAAGATCTGTTCGATGCCATGGCCGCTTTCATCGCCAGTCACCCCGAGTGGGACCAGTACCGCCTGATCCAATCGGCGGTGGCCGGCTTCCTGTTTCAGCAGGGCTGCAAGGAGCAGGCCGTGGTGCAGCACTACCTCAACGGCCTCTTCCGCCGCCCCGGTATCGGCGTGGCCTGAACCGGCCGCTAAGGTGACAGCCAGCGGGGCGTGGCGCAGCTTGGTAGCGCGGGTGCTTTGGGAGCACTAGGTCGCAGGTTCGAATCCTGTCGCCCCGATTGCTTTTTCAGGGATTGGCCAAGGGCCATGTGGGCAAGATGTGGGCAAGGCCCCTTCGGTAGTGCCCTGGCTACCCCTGTCCGGACAGCCTCGTTACTGTTTGGCCAGTGACGCAGAGAACGTCGGTTTCCTGGCCGCGTCCTGCCCCCGCCGCGAAGGCTGGGACGGCAGGCGGGCCACGGGGGGAC
>JBJTHL010000023.1:0-3561 GCA_046094445.1 Vulcanococcus sp. | reverse complement strand
TTCCGCCGTCCCCGCCCCGCATCTGCCATGAGCGAGCCTCGCCTCACCGTTGCCCTCTCCAACGACTTCTTCAAGGCGTTCGGCCGGCTGCCGGAAAAGGCGCAAGGCAAGGTGGCCACCTTCATCTCCAAGTTCCGCGACAACCCCCGCAGTCCCGGACTGAACTACGAACGCATCGAGGGCGGCAAGGACCCCTTCATCCGCTCACTCCGCGTCGATCAGGACATCCGCTGCATCGTGCGCGCCCCCGATACAGGCGACACCTGTGTCCTGCTCTGGATCGACAAACACGACGACGCCTACCAATGGGCACGGCGCCGCACCTGCCACGTGAACCGCGTCTCCGGTGCCCTGCAGGTCGTGGACGTGGAGGCGGCCGAAATGGCTGTGGGTGATGCGATCGCCGCTGCCGTCAGCGAGGCGCTTGCCAATCAGGCCCCAGTCGTCCAGCCGGCGCCATCACAAGCCAAGGTTGGGTCACTGTTTGAGCATTGCAGCGACGACCAGCTGATGCTGCTCGGCGTTCCCGAGGCGCTGCTGCCCGCTGTGCGTGCCGTCAGCAGCGAGGAGGCCCTCAGCCGTCTGATCGAGTGGGTGCCGCAGGACTGCGTCGATGGCCTGATCCTGCTGGCGGATGGCAAGCCGATCGAGGCTGTGATCGAGGAGCTGGAGCGTCAGCGGCCCTCCGCCATTGACCCCACCGATGTGGCGGCGGCCCTGGAGACCCCGGAGAGCAAGGCCGAGTTCCTCGTCATCACTGACGACGATGTGCTGGAGGCGATGCTCTCCGCACCGCTGGAGCGCTGGCGCGTGTTTCTCCACCCCAGCCAGCGCCGGCTGGTGGAGCGCCAGTGGAGCGGTGCGGTGCGCGTGCTCGGCGGCGCCGGCACCTGCAAAACCGTGGTGGCCATGCACCGCGCCCGCTGGCTGGCCAACGAATTGATCAAAACCAGCGCGCCCGGCCGGGTGCTGTTCACCACCTTCACCCGCAACCTGGCCACCGACATCCGCGCCAACCTCACCAAGATCTGCAGCCCTGAGGAACTGCAGCGGATCGAGGTGATTCATCTCGATGGCTGGGTGATGACCTTCCTCAAAGGGCAGGGACTGCAGGTGCGCGTGTTCAACGAGGAGGCCCGTGACAGCTGTTGGAGCCTGGCCATGGATTTGGCCAGCGTGCCAGATCTCAATGAGCGCTTCTACCGTGAAGAATGGAAAGAAGTTGTACTCGCTCAGGGGTGCCGCAGCCGCGACGACTATCTGATGGCCCGCCGCGTTGGACGCGGCACCCGCCTCAGCCGCCCGCAGCGTGCCCAGATCTGGCCTGTGTTTGATGCGGTGCGGGCTGAATTCCGCCAACGCGGCCTGTGGGAGCCGGAGGAGGCCAAACAGATCGCGGCCGACCTGATCCACAAGGCTGATCGTCCGCCCCTTTATGCCGCCGTGGTGGTGGATGAAGCCCAGGATCTCGACGTGGCCTCCTTCTCGTTGTTGCGGGCCCTGGTGGGCGAGCCCCGCGCCAATGATCTGTTCATCGTCGGCGATCCCCACCAGCGCATCTACGGCAAGCCATTGGTGCTCAGCCGCTGCGGTATCGACATCCGCGGCCGCGCCCGCAAGTTGCGCATCAACTACCGCACCACCGAGGAAACCCGTGCCTGGGCCACCGCCGTGCTCTACGATCTCGACTTCGACGACCTCGATGGGGGCAGTGATCCTGCCAGCGATTACCGCTCCCTGCTTCATGGCGACCAACCCCTGGTGCAGGGCTTTGATGACCCCGGAGAGGAGCAGCGTTTCCTGGTGAGCACCCTGCGTCAGCTGCGTGAGGAGCAGAAGTCGCTGGCGTCCACCTGCGTGGCGGCCCGCACCAACAAGGCCGTGGAGAAGCTTGAAGCCCTGTTCAAAGGCGAGGGGTTCGCCACCCGAGTGATCAAGGCGGAGGAATCCGACGATCCCAGCGATCCAGCACTGCGGCTCGCCACCATGCACCGGGTCAAAGGGCTGGAATTCGATCAGATCTTCCTGCCAACACTGGATTCGTCCCAGATGCCCCTGCAGGTGGAGCTCAACAAACGGCCCGACGCTCTCTCCCGTGAGCTCTTCGAGCAGCAGGAGCGCTCACTGCTGCATGTGGCTGCCACGCGCGCCAAGAAGCGGGTAGTGGTGAGCTACAGCGGCAAGGCGTCACCTTTTATCGGCCGCGAGTAACTCAAGCGTCACATGTCAACGGCAACCGGCTCGCCATACAGCCCGGAAGCCACTGCAGTTGCTGCAGCCCGCACCATCGCCCTGCAGATGCTGGAAGAACGTGGCCGAGGGGCTGTGCTCGTGGGTGTGGCTCGCGTCGATACGGCGCTGGAGCATCTGTTGCAGGCAGTAATGACTCCAGCAACGTCCGCCAAAGGCGATGGCCTGTTCCTCCCTGAGCGGCCGCTGGGCTCCATCGGCGCCAAGGTGGTGCTGGCCAGCCGGCTCGGGCTCGTCGATGGCCAGGTTGAACGGGCCCTGAACGTGCTGCGCAAGCTGCGCAACTCCTTTGCCCACTCAGCGGAATCGGCCTCGCTGGCCGATTCCGCCCACAGCTCCCGCCTCGCTGAGGTGTATGCAGATGCCCGTGCAAACCCGCTCTGGGCTCCCCTGGAGTCAGTCTTGGCTGCCCAGCCGCCTTCTGCCCATGGGCCATTGGAGCCGGCGCTGCGGGACTACATCCTGCTGATCACGATTCTGGTGGCTTTCCTGGAAGCCACAGCCCAGCAGCTCCGGCCAATCCAGTCGCCCGTGGTGATGGGCTTCTCGGGCGTCAGCCGGATCAACCGCGCCATCGAGGAGTAGCTCGTAGATCGGTGCGCCTAAAGTTTGCTTCGCGGGCCTACGGCTACATAGTGCGGGGCGGCGTCAAGGGTCGGAGCCATGCCCGCCGATGGTGACGTTGGCTGAGGTGGTGAGAGTCCCTGAAGCCGATGGCAGACGCCGCGATGTGCCTTCCTCCATCGACATGATACTCATAACCAGCCCCAGGCTGGGAAGGTCTCACATCGGGTGAGCGTAGAGCCAATCCGCCCAGAAGCCCCGAGGACCGGTGCCCCCTGTCCAACCCCTGTCCAACCGGGGGAGGGACCCAATCCCTGAAAAGTCAATCGGGGCGACAGGATTCGAACCTGCGACCTAGTGCTCCCAAAGCCCTCGGCAGCGGATTTTTCAGACCCCTCTGACGGACTGGATTCTAGGCCCAGAGTGACTGCAGCAACTGGCTTCTAGCCTGCACGGCCATGGCAGGCCAGGCCCGCGCGTGCCAACCTGAGGGGGACGATTTGCTCACCTGTTTGCTCACATGGGGAGTTCTAGGGCCTCTGGCAACTGGGCAACGGTGCTCCGTTCGGGCCTGCGCCTGTCCCTCGCTCAGAGGGGAACGAGCAGTGGTTGGCGCGTGTCGGATCTGCGCGGACGGACCCGTCTGACGGTCGACGGCAGGGGCGGACGGCATCAGGTTCTGCGTCCCATCGAATGGACGCATGACCAGGCAGATCTCATCCGCGACACGGTTCTCGCGGTTCATGA
>JBJTHL010000022.1:0-30369 GCA_046094445.1 Vulcanococcus sp. | reverse complement strand
CACGCCCGCCTGGGTGTCGGGATTGCCCGCTTTGCCGATGGCCATGATGCGGTCGTCTTTCAAGCCGATGTCGGCTTTCACGATCCCCCACCAGTCGAGGATCAGGGCATTGGTGATCACGGTGTCCACCGCGCCGTCGGCGCGGGTGGTCTGGGCCTGGCCCATGCCATCGCGGATCACCTTGCCGCCGCCGAATTTCACCTCATCGCCATACACGGTGAAGTCCTGTTCCACCTCCAGGATCAGCTCGGTGTCCGCCAGGCGCAGCCGATCGCCGGTGGTGGGGCCGTAGGTCTCGGCGTAGGCGCGGCGGGAGATGCGGTAAGGCATGGCGGGGATGCTGCGGGGCCGGTGCTGAGGAGGCGGTGGGCGATGGGGTGCGGGCGGTTCAGTCCAGCGGGCCGTTGATCAGGCCGTTGAAACCGAACACGCGGCGCTCGCCGGCCAAGGGCACCAGCTGCACCGTGCGGCTGTCGCCGGGTTCGAACCGGATCGCCGTGCCGGCCGGGATGTCGAGCCGCAGGCCGCGGGTGGCGTCGCGGTCGAACTGCAGCGCCTCGTTGGCTTCAAAGAAATGAAAGTGGGAGCCCACCTGCACCGGCCGATCGCCGCTGTTGGCCACCAGCACGGTGGTGATGGGCCGACCGGCATTCAGCTCGATCTCGCCGGGTTCGGGGAGCAGTTCGCCGGGGATCAGGGGGGGCATGGCGGTGGGGTCAGCGGATCGGGTCGTGCAGGGTCACGAGCTTGGTGCCATCGGGGAACACCGCCTCGATCTGCACCTCATGCACAAGCTCCGGCACCCCCTCCATCACCTGCTCGCGGCTCAGCCAGGTGGTGCCCTCCTGCATCAGCTCCGCCACGGTCCTGCCGTCGCGGGCGCCCTCCAGCACCAGGAAGCTGAGCCAGGCCACCGCCTCGGGGTGGTTGAGCCTGAGGCCGCGGTTCAGCCGCCGCTCCGCCAGCAGGGCAGCGGTGACGATCAGCAGCTTGTCCTTTTCCTGGGGTGTGAGGTGCATGGGGGTCACTGTGGCAGGGATGGCGGTGGCGGTCAGGTTCAGCCCGAACCGCTGACGGCCTGGAACGGTTGCTCCTGGAACGGCCACACCCGCGGCAGCTCCGGCGCCGGCAGCCCCCGCTGGGCGCGGGTGCGGCGCCACAGCCGGCAGAACCAGTGGCGAGCGGCCTGGCTGGAGCCACCGCGATAGCGGGCGATCAGGCCCTGCTCCAGCGGCCCGCAGGCCATCTCGCCCTCGAGGCCGGCGCGATCGGCGCGGCAGCCCGCCAGCAGCCGCTCCAGCTCCGCCGCGGCCAGCGGCTGCGGGGCCAGCCACACCAGGCTGCCGAACACCGGCTGCCCGGCCAGGCCGTGCTCCTCCGCCAGGGCTTCGCCCCCCAGCTCCAGGCGATCCACCAGCTCCCAGCGGCGGCCGCCATCGCCCTGGCGGCACACCTCCAGGGCCGAGCGCCAGCGCCCCTGCCCCAGGTCTTCCCCGGCAGCGGTGCGCCCGAGCCGCACCACCTCGGCCGCCAGGAAGCTGGCGCCGGCGGCCAGTTCCACCCGGGCCCGCTGCTGGAACAGGCCGTCGGCGTAGAGCACCAGCTCCTGGGGCAACCACTCCAGATCGGCATCGGCCTGGAGCTGGAACCGCAGCTGCTGCTGGGCCCACAGCCCCGCCGGGGCCACGCGCGAACGGCCCACCGTGCCGTACACCTTCTGGGCCGCCACGCTGGTGAGCAGGGCGCGGCTGCCGGGCTCGAGATCCGCCGCGATCGCCAGTTGATCGCCGCCCACCAGGCCGCCGGCGGTGTGCAGCAGCGGCAGCTCGCAGTGACCGCTGGCCTGTTGGAACGCCCGCTGCCATTTCAGCGGGGCGCTGGCTCCGCCCTGATGGATGGTGCGGCCCTGGTGGCAGTGGAAGCGCAGCTGGGCCTGCGCCTGCCATGGGGGACTGCTGAGGTCGGTGGCCAGGCTGGTCATGGGGCCATGGTCCGTCCGTGCAGGACAGGGTTTGGTAGCGATCAACACCATCGCCCTGGGCTGCTGCTGGCCAGGGTGCGATCCCATGGAGCAGCCGTTCTGCATGCAGCACCACGTCCCGATCGTGCTGGTGGAGCGCCTTGGACGGGTGGCTGCGCCACCTGCCGCCCCGGGCCTGCAGTTGCCGCTGGCTGCCGATCAGCGCACCAGCCTGCGGGGCCAGCGCCGTAGCGCCTGCGGCCGGGAGCTGCGGCTGCAGCTGCCGCGCGGTGCCGCCCTGCAGCCGGGTGAACTGCTGCGCAGTGCCGACGGCCACACCCTGGTGCAGGTGGTGGCAGCGCCGGAGGCGGTGATGCGCGTGCGGGCCGCCGATCCCCTGGCCCTGCTCCAGGCCGCATATCACCTTGGTAACCGCCACGTGGCGATGGAGCTGCAGGCCCACCAGCTGGTGGTGCTGCAGGACAGCGTTCTGGCCGACCTGCTCCGCCAGCGCGGCCTGGATGTTGCGTGCCTGGAGGCCCCGTTCCATCCGGAAACAGGTGCCTACGAGGGCCACAGCCACGGCCATACCCACGGCCAAAGCCACACCCACACCCATGGCCATGGGGAGCCTCCTGCGCCGGTGGACCGACCTTGAACGATTTGGCACGCCTGCGGCTCTATCAGCTGGTGAGCCCTGCCCTGCCGGTGGGCGCCTTCAGCTACTCCGAGGGCTTGGAGGTGTTGCTGCAGAGCGATCGCCTGGCGGGGGTGCAGCCCCTGGAGGCCTGGTTGCGGGCCGAGTTGTGCCGCGGCGCCGTGGCCCTGGAGGCGGCCGCGCTGGCACCCCTGCAGCAGCAGCTGTTCCGCTGGAGCGGTGGCGCCGAGGGTGCCGTGGCGGCCGCCGCTGCGGTGCTGGATCTGGATGGGTGGTTGCTGGCCCAACGGGAGGCGCCCGAGTTGCGGGCGCAGCAGCGCCAGATGGGCCAGTCGCTGCTGCAGCTGCTGGCGGATCTCGGTTTTGCCCTGCCCCGGGGGGCTTCCCCCCGCCCCTTGGCCTGGCCGTGCGCCTTCGCCTGGGCTGCCTGCAGCCTGGAGCTCACGTCCCCCGCCGTTGAAGAGGCCTACCTCTACGGCTGGGTCGCCAATCAGATCAGCGCCGCCGTTCGGCTGGTGCCGTTGGGGCCCACCCAGGGGCAGCGGTTGCAGCTGCAGCTGGCGCCACTGATCGCGGAACGGGCCGCAGCCCTGGCCGCAGCCGATCCCCAAAGTCTCTGGACGGGTGGCGTCGGAGCTGGCATGGCTCAGCTCGGTCATGCCGAGCTCTATTCCAGGCTGTTTCGCAGCTGACAGCAGCACTGGCGGGCCCTCTCGGGCTCGCCATGATGCGGCGATGCTTGCGCGCTGATGCTCTCCATCTGGATCGGTGCCATCGATCAGGGCCTGGCCTACGCCGGTCTGGCCCTGGGCGTTTACCTCACCCTGCGGGTGCTCAACTTCGCCGACATCACGGTGGATGGCTCCTTCGCTCTGGGTGGCGGCAGCGCGGCTCTGCTGCTGAGCCAGCAGGTGGCGCCACCCCTGGCGTTGCTGGCGGCGGCGGCCCTCGGTGCCCTGGCCGGCACCGTGACCGGCCTGATTCACACCCGCCTGGGGGTGAACGATCTGTTCGCCGGCATCCTCACCACCACCGGGCTGTATTCGATCACCCTGCGGCTGATGGGCCGCTCCAACATCCCGCTCACCGATCTTCAACTCTCGATCAGCCAGCTGCCCCAGTTCGGGCTGGCGGCTGACGGGCAGTGGCTGATCGCTCTGGTGCTGGTGGTGCTGGGCCTGATCGGCCTGCTGGCTCTCTGGCTGGCCACCGATCTGGGCCTGGCCCTGCGGGCCATCGGCAACAACCCGGTGATGGCCCGGGCCAACGGCATCAGCACCCGCCGTGGGCTCACCCTCGGCATCGCCGCCGGCAACGCTCTGGTGGCCCTGGCCGGTGCCCTGGTGGCCCTGTATCAGGGATTTGCCGACGTCACCATGGGCATCGGCTCGCTGATCCTCGGACTGGGGGCGGTGATCGTGGGGGAGTCGGTGCTGCGGCCCCGCAGTGTGCCGACGGCCCTGTTGGCGGTGGTGCTCGGCTCGGTGCTGTTCCGCGCCATGATCGCCCTGGCCCTGCAGCTGGGCATGGATCCGGTGGACCTCAAGCTGGCCACCGCCCTGCTGCTGTTGGCGGCCCTGGTGCTGGGTCGCCTGCGCATTCCCGGTGTTTCGGACTCGGCGAGCCCCGAGGCGCCGGCCTCCGGCTCCGGAGGCCAGCCGTGAGCCTGCTGATCCGCGATCTCGGCTGGGGCCATCCCGTGCCCGGTGGCCGTTGGCGGCAGCTGTTCCAGGGCTTTCAGCTCCATTGCCAGACCGGTCAGTTCGTCGTTGTGATCGGCAGCAACGGCTCCGGCAAGTCGACGTTGCTCAACCTGATCGCCGGCACCCTGAAGGCCGGGGCCGGTTCGCTGCAGCTGGAGGGGCGGGAGCTGCTGGGCCTGCCCGACCATCGCCGCGCCCGCTGGATCGGCCGGGTGATGCAGAACCCGCTCGACGGCACGGCCCCGGCGCTCACGATTGCCGAGAACCTGCGGTTGGCGGAGTGCCGCCGCCGCACGCTGTTCAGCTGGCGCGGCCTGGCGGGTCTGCACCCCAGCCGCGGCGACCGTCGCCGTTACGCGGCGCTCCTGCAGGATCTCGGCCTGCCCCTGGCCGATCGCCTCGATACCCCGGTGGGGCAGCTCTCGGGCGGTCAGCGCCAGACCGTGAGCCTGGTGATGGCCAGCCTGGGGGAGCCCCGTCTGCTCCTGCTGGATGAGCACACCGCTGCCCTCGATCCCCGCGCCGAAGCCACGGTGATGGCCCTCACCGATCGGCTGGTGGAGCGCCTGGGCTGCACGGCACTGATGGTGACCCACAGCCTTGAGCAGGCGCTGCGCCACGGCGATCGCCTGGTGATGCTGCAGGAGGGACGCCTGATCGGCGACTGGAGTGCCGCCGAGCGACGACCGTTCACGCCGGCCGCATTGCGGGCTCTCTACGGCAGCGGCACAGTGCCCCAGGACAGCTCCCCAGCCCAACCCCCCTCGGAGACCCCATGAGCCTGCGGCGCCGTGAGTTCATCGCCCTGGCCGGAGCTGGGCTCGGCAGTTCCCTGCTGCTGGCCGCCTGCGGGCGGCTCGGTGGCGGCCAGCCCCGCAAGGGACCGTTGATTGGCATCCTGCAGATGGTGGACGCCCCGCCGCCGAATCTCACCCGCCAGGGCTTCGAGGAGGCCCTGGCGGCCGCCGGTTACAGGAACGGCGAAACCCTGACCATCATCCAGAAGGATGCTGCCGGTGAACTGCCGAACACCACGCTGGTGATGCAGCAGTTCCTCAGTGAGAAGGTCGACATGGTGCTGGCGGTGGGCACGCCGCCGCTGCAGGCGGCGATGAAGGTGATGCCCGAATCGGTGCCGGTGATCTTCTGCTACTGCTCCAATCCCTGGGGTGCCGGCGCCGGCAAGCCCCCCGGTGGCGTGGGCCAGCACCGCAAGAACGTGGTGGGCACGATCGGCACCAACCCCGTGGGTGAGGAGCTGGATCTGGCCAGGGAGATCAACCCCGCGCTCAAGCGGGTGGGCTTGGTCTACAACCCCGGTGAGCCCAATTCCGACTACGAGGCCGGCATCCTGCGCCAGGAGGCCGCCCGGCGCGGGCTCACGATCGAGGCGCAATCCGTTGCCAACTCCGGTGAGGTGCTGCAGGCCGCCCAGGCCCTGGCGGAGAAGAAGGTGGAGGCGTTCGTGAAGATCGGTGATTACGCCACGATTCAGGCCTTCAACGCCATCTGCAAGGTGGGGCTGGAGAACAGGATTCCGGTGTTCTCGGTGGATCCCCCCGATATCGAACTGCCCGGTTGCCTTGGCGTGATCGGCTGGAACTACCGCGACGACGGCATGGCCGCTGGCAAGCTCGCGGTACGTGTGCTGAAAGGCGAGTCGCCGGCGACGATGGCCTTCGAACCCCTCACCAAGACCGATCTGCTGGTGAGCCAGGCCACGGCCAAGGCGATCGGTGTGACCCTGCCCGCGGCGCTGCTCAAGCGCGCCAATCAGGTGGTGAACTGAGGCAGGGTGCTGCCCTCAAGGGCGCCCGTCCTGCTGGCCAGATCCGGCTGGCTCCAGCAGCTGTATCAGCCAGCTGCGCTGAAGATCCCGCAGGAGCGCGTTGGAGTTGCGTACCAGCGACTGCACATCCACCAAGGTGGATTGCAGCTCCGAGAGGGTCTGCTCCACCTGCGTCCCGCCGCTGCCCAGCTGGTGTTGCAGAGCGGCTGAGCCGCTCACCACCTCACGCCGCACGGTCTTGGCCAGGGTCTCGCCGCTGCCGAGGGTGCGATCCAGCTGATCCAGGGAGCGCGGCAGCCTGCGCTCCACCAGGGTGCTGGTGCGGTTGAGCACCTGCTGGAGGGTGAGTCGGCTCTCAGCCAGATCTTCGATCAGGCTCATCAGGGTGGCAGAGGGTTCGTAGATCAGCTGTGGTGCTGCTGTGGGTGGCCCTGGGGCAACCGCTGTTGGCTTGCTGGCGGAGATGGCGATGTAGGGCTTGCTGAGCAGGCTGTCCTGGGCGATCGCGGCGCGGCTGCCGTGGCCCAGCAAGGCCAGCTTGTCCGCCGCCACCGAGAGGGTCACCCGCACGCGGGTGTTCGGCAGCAGACGCAGTTGGTCGACCCGACCGATCGGATAGCCCGACAGGCGCACATCCATCCCGGCACTGAGTCCTGCTGCGCTGGCGGCTTCAAAGCTCAGGGGGCGATTCCGGGTCCACCAGGCGCGGGGTGTGCCCATCCCGACGGTCAACAGGCTCAGCAGGATCACACTGCCGGTGAGCAGTGCGCGGCTTTCGAACCGGTGACGGGCCCTGCCTCGGCTGTTGCGTGCCCCCATGGTTCAGGCCACCCCTCCACCGGCACTGGGTTCCAGGAGCAGCACCCAGGCCAGGTCGATGGTCAGCACCACGGCGATCGACAGGCCGATCGTGCGCGACAGGGCGCTGTTGCCCAGCCGTCCGTTGCGCCAGCGCCTGGCCCCCTGATCCAGGCTGATCCACAGGATCACGGCGGCGAACAGGGCACTTTTCACCAGGCTCACCAGCAGCATCGCCGGACTGAGCTGCCCCACCAGATAGCGCAGTTCCTCCAGGCTGTTCAGCTCCGGGCGGGTGAGCATCACCGCCACCAGGGCGCCAGCCATCAGATAGGGCACCAGGGCCAGGGCGGTGAGGGTCAGGCCCCACCATTCGCGCAGCCACAGTCGCCAGCGCTGGGCATCGGGACGGGAGCTCAGGCGGGCCCCCAGCGTCACCAACAGCGGTGCCTGGCGCAGCAGCAGCAACAGGCTCACCAGGAGGGGAGCCAGGAAGGCTGCGGTCTGCACAGCCAGCACCTGAACGCTGCTGGTGGGCAGATTCTCCAGCGGGGCTGCCAGCAGCTGAATGAAGCCCATGCTGCTGCTGGCCCCCACCAGCAGGCTCAGGCCCACGATGCCGAGATCCAAGCGGCCTGCTCGATGTGCCATGCCATGCAGCGGCAGTGCCGTCAGGATGGCAGCGCTGCGAGCTTCCGGCACGAAGGATGAGTCGATTGCGCGTTGGGGTGGCCGGGCCGGTGGGGTCCGGCAAGACGGCGCTGGTGGAGGCGCTCTGCCGGCGGCTGCGGGACCGCCTGCAGCTGGCGGTGGTCACCAACGACATCTATACGCAAGAGGACGCCCAGTTCCTGATCCGTGCCGGCGCCCTGGACCCCGGTCGCATCCGCGGCGTGGAGACCGGCGGCTGTCCCCACACCGCCATCCGCGAGGACTGCTCGATCAACCGCGCCGCCGTGGCTGAGCTGGAGGCCGCCTTCCCCGCCCTGGATCTGGTGCTGGTGGAGAGCGGTGGCGACAATCTGGCCGCCAGCTTCAGCCCGGAGCTGGTGGATCTCTGCATCTATGTGATCGATGTGGCGGCCGGCGACAAGATCCCCCGTAAAGGGGGGCCTGGTATCACCCGCTCCGATCTGCTGGTGATCAACAAGATCGATCTGGCGCCGCTTGTGGGGGCGAGCTTGGAGGTGATGGAACGTGACACCGCCCGCATGCGCCCCGGCCGGCCCTGGTGCTTCACCAACCTGCGCAGCGGCGAGGGGTTGGAGCAGGTGGAGCATTTCCTGCTGTTGCAGTTGCCGCCGCTGAACAACTAATTGCTGCAGTCCGTGATAGCAAACGTCTGCCGCTCTCGTTCCGCTCCGGTGCCTCCCTGGGTTCGCCCCCGCCGCCACCGCTCTGGTTCGTTGATCCGCTGGCTGGCCCCAGCGGCGGCGCTGGCCCTGGCCACGGGTTGTCATCCCTTCGCCCACCGGCTTTCGGTACCGGTGAGCCAATGGCCTGGCTACGAATTCTTCCCGCTGGCCCACACCCGCAACCTTGACCGGCACGAGGGTCTGGACTTGCAGCTGCCGGTGTACGCCAATCCCCAGGACATCGTGCATGCCTACCTTCGGGGTGAGGTGCGGATCGCCCAGCTCACCACCGTGGAGGCTGTGGATCTGTGCAAGCGGCTGCCCAAGCGCTGCCCGGTGGTGGTGCTCGTGCTTGATGAGTCGCTCGGCGGCGATCAGGTGTTGGTGCATCGCTCCCTGGCCTCCCTCGCCGCGTTGCGGGGGCGTCCGGTGGCGATCACGCCCTCGACCCTCGGCCCCTTTGTACTCAGCAGGGCCCTGGCCCGGCACGGGTTGACCTTGGGTGATGTGGACCTGCGGCCGATGCCGCTGGAGAGCATGCCCCAGGCCCTGGCCAACGGCGACGTGGTAGCGGCTGCCCTCTTCCCCCCGTTCTCCGATGAGGCCCAGCGCCGTGCGGCTGTGCGGCCCTTGTTCACCAGCCGCGAGATCCCTGGTGAGATTTTTGATGTTCTGGTTGTGGACCCCGACGCGCTGCAACGCCAGCGTCAGCCACTGATTGGGCTGCTGCGCACCTGGCAGGCCGCGCAGAACGCCTTCCGCCAGGACCCTCGGGGCTCGATCCATGTGATGGCCAAGCGAGAGGGTGTTTCGGAAGCTGATTTCCGCGCCAGTCTCGAGGGCTTGGTCTTCCTGCCACTGGAGCGTCAGCTGCCGCTGTTCCGTCCCGATGGGGTGCTGGAGCGCAACCTCAGGGATCTGCGTCGGGTACAGGCCCAGCTTGGACTGATGCCTGCAACGGGTCCGCTTCCCCGTGTGGATGGCTCGCTCATTGCAGCAGCTCTGCAGGGCCGGAACTGAGGTCCACAGGGTCGGCCAGGCAGATGCCATGGCGCCCTTGCTCCTGCTTGCGTCGATAGAGGGCGGCATCGGCCCGTTTGATCAGCCCCCCCGCGTCATCTCCTGAGCTGGGAATGCAGCCGGCAATGCCGATGCTCACGGTCACCCAGCTAGCTACGGAAGAGCCGCTGTGTTCGATCGCCAGGGCATCAATGGCGTCCACGACGGCCTGGGCCAGTCGAGCGGCTTCAGCTGGGTGCACCCCTGGAAGCACGGCTGCAAACTCCTCACCGCCGATCCGACACACCACATCGCTGGATCGGCGGATCTGGCCGCTCAGCGCCATAGCTATCTGCTGCAGGCAGCGGTCGCCGGCGATGTGTCCGTAGTGGTCGTTGTATTGCTTGAATTGGTCCACATCCAGCAGTAGCAGGCTCAATGGAACCTGACTGCGCACGGCGCGTTCCCACTCCTGCTCAAGCGTGGTGTTGAAGTGCCGTCGGTTACCGATCGTTGTGAGTTCATCGGTTTGCAGTTGACCTTCCAGTTCCGCCACAAGCCGTTGCACCTCCATCGCCAAGGTTCGGAAGCTGAGGTTGAGACTGACGATTTCGGCGGGTGCTTTTTGGACCACCCAATCCTCAAGGCCCTTTTGCATGCCTTGGGGTGATTGGCGCATCTGCTGCTCCAGCTGAACCAGTGGGTTGAGTAGTCGATCACCGATACGCCAGGCCATCAGCAGGCCCATCACCCAGGCGGCAAGTAGAACGCTCATCCAGCTGCCGACCCCCAGCCAGAGTGCCCGTTGCTGGTTGGTCCGCATGGCCTCGTAGCGATGATCCAGACTCTCGTGCAGGACTGCCAGTTGATCGCTGTGACGGCGGATCAGGCCGATGCTGGGGTCGCGAACAATGGATTCAACGATTGCGGTGTTGGGAGGCAGGCCACGCTGCTGAGCCTTGGTCGCCTCCGCGTCCATGCGGCTGAGATTTTGTTCCACTTGCACGCTGAGCAGGCGGATCGTTTCCAATTCCCGGTGCAGCTGGGGATCAGCCGAGGTCAGGTTCAGGCTCCCCAAATGGGCATCCAGCTCCTCGCGGAAGCGGCGTAGCCCAGCGCGGTCCTTGCGGATCAGGCTTGTGAGACTGGCAGGCGAGCTCACCAGGTATTGGCCGGTGTGGGGCACGGCGCCCAGCAGGTCAAAGCTCATGTGGGCCAGATGCTCCCGCTCGAGAGCCAGCCGCTCGGTCTCGCGCCGGGCTCCTTCGCCGATCCAGTGGCTGATGCCCCAGCCGCCGATGGCCCCGGCCGTCACGATGCCCAGCGTGGCCGCCTGCAGCAGGAATAACTGGCGGCGGATCCTCAAATGTGCGCAGGCCCACCATCGGGCATGAGGTTAGGTCGGCTTTGCGGGAACGGCAGCTTCCTGGCGTGATGTGGACACCATCCGAACCAGCGCCTAGCCGGACGCATCCTGCTGTATCCATGACTACATCGGTGTGTGGTCCGCGAAATAGTTGCAACCGTTACAAGGGCAGGTGGCCGGGCTGGATACGTTCGCATCAACCGCTGAACTGCAGCGGACTATTCAGCGGTTTTCCGTAGAGGTTTTATGGATTCCATCCTGATGCGCAAGTCGGTGCTTCGCTCCGTTGCAGGTGCCACGGCGCTCGCCGCCAGTCTCTCGCTTGTGGCTTGCGGAGGCGGCAACAAAGCCGGTGGCGACTTTGATGGCGAAGTCAAGGTGGGTATCCTCCACAGCCGCTCCGGCACCATGGCCATCTCCGAGAACACGGTGGCCGAAGCCGAGCTGATGGCCATCGATGAAATCAACGCCAAGGGCGGCATCACGATCGACGGCAAGAAGCTGAAGATCGTTCCGGTGGAAGAGGATGGCGCCTCCGATTGGCCCACCTTCGCTGAGAAGGCCAAGAAGCTGATCGATCAGGACAAGGTTTCGGTGGTGTTCGGCGGCTGGACCTCCGCCAGCCGCAAGGCGATGCTGCCGGTGTTCGAGGCCAAGGATCACTTCCTCTTCTATCCGATTCAGTACGAAGGTCAGGAGTGTTCCAAAAACATCTTCTACAGCGGTGCTGCACCCAATCAGCAGGCTGAGCCCGCTGTCGACTGGCTGCTGAAGAACAAGGGCAAGGACTTCTTCCTGGTGGGCTCCGACTACGTGTATCCGCGTACGGCCAATACCATCATGAAGGAGCAGCTCAAGGCCAACGGCGGCAAGGTGGTTGGCGAGGATTACCTGCCTCTGGGTAACACCGAGGTGGCTCCGATCATCGCCAAGATCAAGCAGGCTCTGCCCAAGGGTGGTGTGATTGTGAACACCCTGAACGGTGACAGCAACGTTGCCTTCTTCAAGCAGATGAAGGCTGCTGGCATCACCCCCGCCAATGGCTACTCGATCATGAGCTTCTCGATCGCCGAGGAGGAGATCGCTGCCATCGGGCCTGAGTATCTGGAGGGTACCTACGCGGCCTGGAACTACTTCCAGAGCCTCGATACCCCTGCCTCCAAGAAGTTCACGGCCGACTTCAAAGCCAAGTATGGCGACAAGCGCGTCACTAACGACCCCGCTGAAGCCGCCTACATGATGGTGTACCTGTGGGCCGCTGCGGCTGAAAAGGCCAACAGCGTGGACGACAACAAGGTGCGCGAATCCCTGATCGGCATCAGCTTCGACGCCCCCGAAGGCAAGGTGACCGTGCAACCCAACCACCACGTTGAGAAGCTCGTGCTGATCGGTGAGGTGCAGAAGGACGGCATGTTCAAGATCCTCGAGAACAAGGGCTTCGTGAAGCCGGTGGCCTGGAACCAGTACGTGCCCGAAACCAAGGGTTACACCTGCGACTGGACCCAGAAGCGCCCTGACGCCGGCAAGTACAAGATGTGAGGGTGAGGGCCGGCGACCAGCGTCGTTGGCCCTGCTTCACAGACTTTGCTGCCTGAGCTCCGGGTCGCTGATGGCAAGCCAGTTCGATCCTTGGGGGAGAGCGATCTCCCCCGTTTTTGTTCCTGCCTGTGCTGCTCGTGCCGGCTGGCTTCCCTTCCATTCTTCCCCCTGCCTGATCCACGCGGATCGCAATGGATCTTCTCTACGACACACTCTTCAACGGCCTGGCCATCGGCTCGGTTCTGGTGCTGGCGGCACTGGGCCTGGCGGTGGTCTTCGGCCTGATGGGCGTCATCAACATGGCCCACGGCGAGTTGATGATGCTCGGTGCTTACACCACCTTCGTGGTGCAGAACATCTTCAAGGCGGTGCTGCCTGATGCTTTGTTCCCAATCTATATCCTGGTGGCGATTCCGCTTGCCTTCCTGGTGAGTGGGCTGGCGGGGCTGCTGCTGGAGAAAACCGTGATCCGCCGTCTCTATGGCCGGCCTCTGGAAACCCTGTTGGCCACCTGGGGCGTCAGCCTGATCCTCCAGCAGTTCGTGCGTTCCGTGAGCAGCGCCTTCGCCATCGGCTTGCTCCTGGCCGTTGTTGGAGGCCTCCTGTTTCCCCGCTTCACGCCGAAGGCCTGGTGGCAGCAACGTTGGACGCCGCTGCTGGGCGCCGGTAGCTGGATGCTCGCGGGAGGTGTTGGCATCGCCATCGCCTCTGCTCTTGGTGAGCAGCGGGTGTTTGATCAGCCCTGGTTCAGTGCCCGCAATATCGACGTGACAGCGCCCACCTGGCTGCGTGGTTCGATCGATGTGGGTGCCGTGAACATGCCAGCGGCGCGTTTGTTCATCATTGCGCTCACGATCGTGGCCTTGGTGGCCGTGAGCTGGTTCCTGCAAAAGAGTGTCTGGGGGATTCGCATCCGTGCTGTCACCCAGAACCGCTCGATGAGTGATTGCCTCGGCATCCCCACAGCCAAGGTGGATGCGCTCACCTTCCTGATCGGTTCCGGCCTGGCCGGGGTGGCCGGCGTGGCGGTCACGCTGCTGGGGTCGGTCGGGCCCAACCTGGGCGGCAACTACATCGTGGATTGCTTCATGGTGGTCGTGCTGGGTGGTGTCGGCAAGTTGGCGGGCACCGTGCTTGCGGCTCTTGGTATCGGGGTTCTCAGTTACATCGTGGGCTCGGGATCACTGTTGCTGGTGTGGCCGGCGATGCCTGCTGGCCTCAATGCCCTGATCACCTTCTTTGCCACCACGTCGATGGCCAAGGTGCTGGTGTTCGCCCTGATCGTGGTCTTCCTGCAGATCAGACCGGCTGGTCTGTTCCCGCAGAAGGGCCGCATGGTGGAGGCCTGAGCCATGGCGGAACTGCTTGCTCACCGTCAGCTGCGCCGTTGGCTGCCCTGGGTGTTGATCGTGGTGGCCGCCCTGCTGCTGCCAGCCGTGCTGCCCCCCTTCCGGCTCAATCTGCTGGGCCGTTTCCTCTCCCTCGGCATCGTGGCCCTGGGGATTGATCTGATCTGGGGTTATACCGGCATGCTCAGCGTGGGCCAGGGCATCTTCTTCGCCCTGGGTGGTTACGCCCTGGGGATGTACCTGCAGCTCGACAGCCTGGAGCCTGGCCAGCTGCCGGAATTCTTCTCGTTGTATGGCGTGAAAAGCCTGCCGGCGTTCTGGCAACCGTTCAATTCGCCGCTGTTCACCCTGTGTGCCATCTGGGTGATTCCAGCTCTGGTGGCTGGCCTGATCGGCTACCTGGTGTTCCGTAACCGCATCAAGGGGGTCTACTTCTCGATCCTCACCCAGGCTGCTCTGCTGGTGTTCTTCAACTTCTTCAACGGCCAGCAGAAGCTGATCAATGGCACCAATGGCCTCAAGACCGACACCGCACGCCTGTTCGGCGAGCTGGTGGGCAGTGATGGCATGCAGCGCAACCTCTTCTGGCTCACGGTCGTCTTGGCCGTTGCCGCCTTCCTGTTGTGCCGCTGGCTCACCAAGGGCCGGTTCGGTGACGCCCTGATCGCCATTCGCGACGATGAACCACGGCTGCGGTTCACGGGCTATAACCCCACCGCTTACAAGACCCTCGTGTTTGCCGTAGCCGGTGCCCTGGCCGGCATCAGCGGGGCGCTGTACACGGTTCAGTCCGGGATCGTGTCACCCCAGTTCATGGCTGTGCCCTTCTCCATCGAGATGGTGATCTGGGTGGCGGTGGGTGGTCGCGGCACCCTGATCGGCGCCCTGCTCGGTGCTGTGTTGATCAACTACGCCAAGAGCCTGGTCAGCGAAGCGCTGCCGGAAACCTGGCTGTTCATTCAGGGTGGTCTGTTTCTGCTGGTGGTCACGGCCTTGCCCGATGGCCTTGTGGGCTGGTGGCGCAGCGGTGGTCCTGCACGTCTACTGGCCCTGCTGTCGCCGCCGCCGCCCCTGTTCACCTATCCGGAGCTGGACCTCACTCCCGAGGTTCAGGCGGAACAGGAGCAGTTGCACGGTTCCTCCACGAGGCAGCCGTGATGTCCGTTGCCTTCCCCCCACGCCCTCACTCCACTGCCACCGCGGCGGGCATGAACCTGCTTGAACTCCGGGGCGTGACCGTCAGCTTCGACGGCTTCCTCGCCCTCAACGACCTCAACCTGCAGCTGGCCCCCGGCGAGCTGCGGGCCGTGATCGGCCCCAACGGTGCCGGCAAGACCACGTTCCTCGATGTGATCACCGGCAAGGTGCGTCCCACCAAAGGGGATGTGCTCTTCCGTGGCCGCTCCCTGGTGGGCCAGAGCGAGCACCGCATCTCGCGACTCGGGATCGGTCGCAAATTCCAGACCCCGCGGGTGTACCAGAACCTCACGCCGCGGCGCAATCTCGAGCTGGCGGTGCGCGGCCCCCATGGCCCCGCTGCCCTGCTGTTCGGTGGCCTCAGCGCCGAGCAGCGCGACCGCGTGCAGCACCTGCTGCAGGTGGTGGGCCTGGACGTCCATGCCAACCAACCGGCCGGTGGCCTCTCCCACGGCCAGAAGCAGTGGCTGGAGATCGCCATGCTGGTGGCCCAGGATCCTGAGCTGCTGCTGGTGGATGAGCCGGTGGCTGGCCTCACCGATGAGGAAACCGCCCGCACCGGCGAGCTGCTGCGGCAGCTGGCCGGTGATCACACCGTGCTGGTGATCGAGCACGACATGGAGTTCATCCGCGATCTGCAGGCACCGGTGACGGTGCTGCATGAGGGCCATGTGCTCTGCGAGGGCGCGATGGATCAGGTGCAGAACGACCCGCGCGTGATCGAGGTGTACCTCGGCCGCGACACCCAGGAGGATGAGGCGTGAGCCTGCTCGACATTCGTGATCTCAACGTCTACTACGGTGAGAGCCATATCCTGCGCAACGTCGACCTGAGCGTGGCGCCTGGGCAGATGGTCTGCCTGATCGGCCGCAACGGGGTGGGTAAGACCACGCTGTTGAAAACCGTGATCGGCCTGCTGCGCCAGCGCAGCGGAGCCGTGCGTCTGCAAGACCGGGAGCTTCAGCCCCTCCCACCCCATGGCCGTGCCCGCGCTGGCATCGGCTACGTGCCGCAGGGGCGCGAGATCATCCCGCAGCTCACGGTGCGCGAGAACCTGCAGCTGGGTCTGGAGGCGCTGCCGGGCGGTCTGGCCCAGAACCGCCACATCGATCCCCTGGTGTTCGAGCTGTTTCCGATTCTGGAGACGTTCCTCAACCGCCGCGGCGGTGACCTCTCCGGGGGCCAGCAGCAGCAGTTGGCGATCGCCCGGGCCCTGCTGGGCAAGCCCAAGCTGTTGCTCCTCGATGAACCCACGGAAGGCATTCAGCCCTCGGTGGTGCTGGATATCGAGCGGGCGGTGCGCCGCATCATCGAGACCACCGGCATCAGCGTGTTGCTGGTGGAGCAGCATCTGCATTTCGTGCGCCAGGCCGACTGGTACTACGCCATGCAGAAGGGCGGGGTGGTGGCCAGCGGCCCCACCGCTGAACTCAGCAAGGAGGTGGTGGATCGCTTCCTGAGTGTCTGATGCGCTGGCAGGGTCTGTGAACCACAGGAGCACGACCCGAAAAAACCTGCTAACCAGGGATCGGTGCCCCTCTCCTGCTGATGTCCAGCTTCATGATCAAACCAGCCGTGATCGCTCCGTCGCTTGCGGCGCTTGCTCTCGGTGCTCTGGCCGCTGGGCCGGTTCAGGCCCAAAGCTGCCAGTTCCTCTCGCCTGTGGGCGGCAACGGCGTGACCCCGATCATCACCAAAACCATCAGCACGGCCAATCCCTTCGGGCGCCCCAACTGGAACACGGACTTCTTCGTGACCCAGCCCTATGCCAGCTACAAGTTCTTCTTTACGGCCAACTCAACGGTGAGTGCCACGTACCCGATCGAGGGCTACCTCAAGTTCACCGATGGCTCCAATCTGCAGGTGATCAATGAGTCGTACGCCCCGCAGGTCGGCACGGGCCGTCAGTGGTCCATTCCTGCCGTGCCCGGAAAAACCGTGAGCCAGCTGAATTTCAAGGTCGGCGCCAGTGCCGATCAGGCCGCCACCGGTTTCACCTACCGCATCTCCACCCAGGGCTGCAACTGAGGCCCGGGCCGGCTGGGGGAGGGTCCTCCTCAAGGAGTTGCCTCCACAGCTGTTCGGCTTCGGCAGCGCTCAGCGCCGCCAGGGGCTGACCGTTCACCTGGCGGAGGGGCCGGCAGCTCAGGCTGTTGATCAGCAGCCACTGATCTCCCGCCTGGGGCCTGGGCTCCAGGCGGTGCTCCTGGGCCAGCCCCGAGGCGATGGCCCGGCCCCGCATCACCCCCGGCAGGCAGCCGCTGCTGCAGGGGGGCGTCAGCCACTGCCCCGCTCGTTGCACCAGCAGGTTGGCGACGGCACCACAGCACAGCTCGCCCCCGCCGTTGAGCAGCAGGGCTTCCTCGGCCCCGGCTGCCCGTGCCTCCCGCCGGGCCTGGATCGCCTGGCCATAGGCGAAGGTCTTGCAACGGCTCAGCAGGCTCTCGGCCTGGCGCCGCTCCTGGCGGCTGATCTGAGCCGTGAGCGGGGTGAACTGTGGGTCATGGGCATCGAGCTGCAGCCAGAAGCGCTCGGATGGCTTGTGCGCATGGCCAGCGGCGTCTGGCAGATCGATGCCGCGGCCGCCATCGCCTCGGCTCCAGTTCAACCGCAGGGCACCGTTGCCCTCCGGCAATCGGGCCCGGGTGATCGCTTCGCTGATCAGAGGCGCCAGCCACTCCCGCCGGGGCGGGGGGGCCATGGCCAACAGCGCCGCACTGGTCTGCCAGCGCTCGAGGTGCTGCTCCAGCAGTTGCACACGCCCCGCCAGCACCAGCACCGTTTCAAACAGGCCGTCGCCCAGGCGCAGCCCGCGGTCCTGCAGCGGCACCGCCAGCTCCGTGGCCCGGCCCCAGCGCCCGTCGAGCCAGGCGATGCCAGCAGCGCCGCTCATGCCAGGGCCTCCAGCAGTGGGTTGAGCTTCCAGCCCATCTCCTCGGCTTCGGCCAGGGGGTCGGAATCGGCCACGATGCCGCAGCCCGCCTGCAGGCGCAGCTGCCCGTCCTTGAGCAGCAGGCTGCGGATGAGGATGCTGCTGTCGAGGCTGCCGTCCCAGTCGCGCCGCAGCAGGGAGCCGCAGTAGGGGCCCCGTGGGACTGGTTCCAGCTCCGCCAGCCGCTGGCAGGCCCGCAGTTTCGGGGCACCGGTGATCGAGCCGCCCGGCCAGCAGGCCCGCAGCAGATCCACCCAGTCGCAGTCCGGCCGCAACTGGCCCGTCACCACCGAGGTGAGGTGATGCACGTTGGCGTAGCTCTCCAGGCCCACCAGCTGCGGCACTTGGATCGAACCGGGCTGGCAGACGCGGCCCAGGTCGTTGCGCAACAGATCCACGATCATCACGTTCTCGGCGCGATCCTTTCCGCTGCACACCAGCTCCGCCGCCAGATCGGCATCGCGATCGGGCTCGCCAGCCCGCGGGCGGGTGCCCTTGATCGGGCGTGTTTCCACCCGGCCGGCGCCATCGACCTGCAGGAAGCGCTCGGGTGAGGCGGAGATCACCGCTTCGCCGGCGGCATCACCGGCGGCCACCACCAGCCCGGCGAACGGCGCCGGCGACTGGCGACGCAATTGCTCGAACAGCGGTAGGGCCGCCGTGCTGCCCCCCCAGCCCCCGGGCAAGGCGGCGCTGCAGCAGGCGGTGAGGTTGGCCTGAAACAGATCGCCGCAGGCGATCCACGCGCGGATGCGCTGGACGCCGGCTGCGAAGGCCTCGGTGTCGCTGTGCCAGGTCCAGGCGGTGGGCGGCACAGACGGCCGTGCTGCTGTGGGCCCGCTCGGTTCGGGCAGAGCGGCCAGCCACTGGGCCCAGGCGGCGAACCGCTCGGCATCCTCGCCCTCCAGCCACAAGCGCTGGTCCTGCAGATCGCAGCGCAGCAGCGGATCGTGGCGGGCGATCCAGAGGCTGGCCATGGCATCGGCTTGCCAATGGCCGGCGGGTTCCACCCAGGCACCGGCGTCGTAACTCAGCCAGCCGCTCCAATGGCCGGGGCCCAGGCTGGCCAGGGTGTGGAACGGATCACGGGCGCCGGCTTGCCCCGGCAATCCCCGGCAGCTGTGCTGCTCCAGCGGATCGGCCGCCAGGGTGGCCCAGCGGCCCAGGGGAGAGCCATCGCCATCGAGCCAGATCAGGCCGTGACGGCCCCAGCGATCCGCCAGCGCCTGCGCCAGCTGGGCTGGCGGCCGCCACGGCAGCTCAAGGCGCTGCGGTTGCATCAGGCCTGGCCGCCGCAGCCCGGGCTGGCCAGATCCGGCCGGCCGGCTTCGATCAGAGCGGCATCGCGGATGCGGCAGCTGTCGCAGCGGCCGCAGGGCTCGGCCCCGCCGCTATAGCAGCTCCAGGTGCTGGCGATCGGCACCTGCAGCCGTAGGGCCTCCTGCACGATTCGGGTTTTGCTCCAGTGCACCAGCGGTGCCCACAGCCTGGGGCCATGGCCCTCGCGCCCTGCCTTGCTGGCCAGGTCCGCCAGGGATTGGAAGGCGTCGAGGTAGTCGGGCCGGCAATCGGGGTAGCCCGAGTAATCCACGGCATTAACTCCCAGCACCAGCCGCTCGGCGCCGCGGGCTTCCGCCAGGCTGAGGCCGATGGCGATAAACACGGTGTTGCGGCCGGGCACGTAGGTGCTGGGGATCACGCCGGCGTCCACCCCACCGGTGGGAATGGCCTGGCGTGCATCGGTGAGCGAGGAGCCACCCCAGGCCGCCAGGTTCACCGCAAGGGTGTGGTGTTCCGCCAGCCCCAGGGCGGCGGCCACAGCGGCGGCGGCCTCCAGCTCCCGGCGATGGCGCTGGCCGTAATCGAAGGAGAGGCCGATCACCGTGAGGCCGGCCTCCTGGGCCAGCGCGGCGGCCGTGGCCGAATCCAGGCCACCGGAAAGCAGGGCGATGGCAACGGCAGCAGTCATGGGATTCAGCGCACCCCCAGCAGCTTGTGACTCTGCAGGCTCAGGCGCCAGCCCGGGTTGGCCTGCACGTGGGCCAGGGCCAGGGCCTGCCCCTCGGCGCAGTCCCAGCCGGGCTGCAGCAGCAGCACCGGCCCGCTGCTGCCGGCTGCCCGGCCGGTAGCAGCGGCGCCGGCCATGGCCTGCGCGAAGGCCAGATCGGCCGGCCCGTGCACCACCACCTTCAGTTCGTCGCAGGCTGCCAGGGCTTCCGCCTGGGGTGGCGCGTGCGGTTTGGGCGAGAGGGTGATCCAGTGGAAGCGGCCGCTCAGCGGATCCACGCCGCTGGTTTCCAGGTGCAGCGGCAGCCCGGTCGGCCGTAGGGCGTCGCAGAGGCCATCGAGGTTGTGGTGCAGGGGCTCGCCGCCGCTGATCACCACGAAGGCCGCCCCGGCGGCGGCTGCCTGGCCAGCCTGGTCCGCCAGTGCCTGCAAGGGCTGCAGGGGATGGGGAGCCTGGGGCCAGGAGTGTTTGGTGTCGCACCAGCTACAGCCCACCCGGCAGCCCGCCAGGCGGATGAAGAAGGCGCTGCGGCCGGTGTGCACCCCCTCCCCCTGCAGGGAGTGGAAGGTCTCCACCACCGGCAGAGCGGCAGGGGTGAGGGCTGCGGTCATCGGGGAGACAGCACACGGGCTGTGGGCAGCCGGGGCACGGGTTGGTCGGGGAAGCCGCACACCTGAACCTCCGGCAGGGGGGAGGCTCCACTGGCTGTGGCTTCAGACTAGGTTGCGGCCGAACTGTCCGCGTCGCAGCCCCGTCGTTGGCTCACGCACCGTCTGCTCTCTCTGCCGATCAGTTGGCTCTCCTGGCCCGTCATCGGCTGGTGCGCCCGCTGGTGCGTCAGATGGTTCTGGCCGAGCTGGCGGCGGCGATGCCGGTCAGCGACGAGGAGCGTCAGCAGGCCCTTGAAGCGTTCATGCAGGACCAGAAACTTGAGGGCCCGGAGAGTCTGGACTCGTTTCTGAGGCCCAACTTGCTCCTGTTTGAGGAGTTATTGGAGCAAGTGGTGCAGCCTCTGCGGCTGAGCCGCTATGTGGGCCAGAACTTCATGCCGAAGGCGGAAGCTCGTTTCCTGCAACGTAAGACCCAGCTCGATCGCGTGGTGTACAGCTTGCTCCGCCTTGAAAACGCAGGCCTAGCCCGGGAATTATTTCTTCAAATTAATGAGGGTGAATCCGAATTTTCTGACCTTGCCGCTCGCTATGCTGAGGGACCAGAACGAACCACCCGCGGCATTATTGGTCCCGTTCCCCTGACGCAGTCGCATCCTGCTTTGGCGGAGCGTTTGCGCTCCGCCAGGCCTGGGGTTGTGCTGGAGCCATTCAGAATTGATAAATGGTGGCTCGTTGTTCGCTTGGAGAGTTACACGGCGGCCTCACTTGATGAGGCCACGGCTCAACAGATGGCTCGGGAGCTGTTCGAGGAGTCTGTTGAAGAGATGGTCGATCGGCAGATCGCTCAATTGATGCCACTCCGTTATCCCCAGTCATGACTGTTGTTGTCGCTGATGGCGTTCTGGCGGAACAGCCGGGTCTGCGGGAGCTTCCTCCGGCCAGGCTTGAGCAGTTGGCTGGCCAGTTCAAGCCTCGCTCCTATGGCGTGGGTCAGCCCCTATGCCATCGCTCCCTTGTGCCGCAGGAGGTGTTGTTGATTCTCTCCGGTGAAGCGCGTCTGCTGGTGGAGGAGCAAGGTAAGCCCGCCACTCTTCTCAAGCTCGGTCCTGGTGATTGGGTCGGACTGGCTTCCTTGCTGCGGGTCAAGGGTTGCGAGGAAGTTGCGGCATCTCAGGATCTCCAGGCTGCCGCGTTGTCTGATCGTGATCTGCTGAATCTGCTGCAGGAAGAACCCGACTTCCGGCGCTGGTGTGCCACGCAGCTCTGGCCAGCTGAGTTGGCGGATCTGTTGATGCCTGTGGTGACCAGTCACCCTTCGTCACGTATCAGTCTGCGGGAACTCACCCGTGGGATGCAAGCACATGCCCGCTCCCTGGAGGCCACGGCGATGGACGTTGGCGGTGTGCGGGCGAGCGAACAGTTGCTGGCCGCCAGTCACAACCTGGTGGATCTGCCGCTCGGCGCGCTGTTGGATCCCGCCGCCGGCGTGCCAGCCGCCCAGCCCCCGTTGCCGCCACGCCTGGTGGCCTGGCAGCGTTCGGCGCTGGAGTCGCTCCTGGGTGGTGCGGCCAGCGACGATCTGGATCGGGCCTCTGCCGGAGCGCTGATTCCGCTGGCTGCGGCCGAGCTGGTCTCTCCCGACCAGGACGGTGGCGGGATTGTTCCCTTGGAGTCTGGCCTTGAACTGGGCAGTCGCGAGCGTGCGCGGTTTGTTCTGATTCGTGCTGCTGGCCCGCTGGATGAAGTGCTGGCTTGTTTCCAGATGCTGTCCAGCGAGCTGAAGCTGCCGTTTCGTCGCGATGCGATCGAACGGATCCTCCGTGACAGCCTGGGTCGCGGACGTGCCCCTGATCTTCAGTTGTGTGGCAATTTGGCCGCCATGCTCGGACTGCATGTCAGTGGTGTGCGGGTGCCCGCATCTCAATGTACCCGACTGCAGACGCCCGGATTATTGCTCTGGGATGGCAGCTTCAGCATCGTTCAGTTAAGCAACGCCCGCGGTGTGGTCTTGGCCTCGCCTCGCGACGGCTGGATTGAGCTCACTCCAGAAGAGGTGAACGAGCACTATCCGGAAGGGATTGAGATGCTGCTTATGGAGCGCAGCAGCAGCACCCCAGAGCAGCGCTTTGGTTTCGGATGGTTTTGGCCATCTCTGCGCAAGTTCAAGGGATTATTTATACAGATTCTGCTGGCGTCCTTCGTGGTGCAGCTGTTTGGCCTGGCCAACCCTCTTTTGATTCAGGTTATCATCGATAAGGTGATTAATCAGCGCAGTCTGGATAGTCTGCAGGTGCTGGGGGTGGCCTTGGTCGTTGTCACTCTGATGGAAGGTGTGATTGGCTCGTTGCGTACTTTTCTGTTCACGGAGACCACCAATCGCATCGACCTCCGCTTGGGTGCTGAGGTCATTGACCATCTCCTTCGCCTGCCACTGAGCTACTTCGATCGTCGCCCAGTCGGCGAGCTGGGCACACGCATCGCTGAGCTAGAAAAAATCCGCGGCTTTCTAACGGGCCAAGCGCTAACGACCCTGTTAGATGCAGCTTTTTCTGTCATTTACATCGTTGTCATGATGTTGTACAGCTGGTTGCTTACCCTGATCGCGCTAGCCGTGCTTCCAATACAGGTTGCATTGATTGTCCTCGGTGCACCGCTCTTCAGGCGACAGTATCGAGATGCTGCTCAAGAAAATGCAAGGACTCAAAGTCATCTTGTGGAAGTTCTCAGTGGCATCCAAACTGTAAAGGCCCAAAACGTTGAAATGATTAGCCGCTGGAAGTGGCAAGATTTCTATGCGAAGTACATATCAAGAACCTTTGAGAAAACCATTACCGGAACCGCTTTTAATGAGACCAGCCAAGTTCTTCAGAAGCTCTCGCAACTGCTGATTTTGTGGGTTGGAGCTAGTTTGGTTCTCAAAGGAGAAATGAGTCTCGGACAGCTCATCGCTTTCCGTATCATTTCCGGCTATGTCACTCAGCCAATGTTGCGATTGTCTTCTTTTTGGCAGAGTCTGCAGGAGCTTCAGGTTTCCTTCGATCGGCTTGCCGATGTCGTTGATACGCCTGAGGAGTCCAGTGATCAGGACAAGCAAAAAATTCCTCTACCCCCAATTGATGGACGTGTTCTCTTTGAGAGCGTCGATTTTACTTTCCCTGGGGCGCCTGTGCCGGTCCTTCATAATATTAACCTTGAAATACCCCCCGGCACCTTTGTTGGGGTTGTTGGCCAGAGTGGTAGCGGCAAGAGCACGCTAACAAAATTACTCTCTCGCCTGTACAAGCCTGATGCGGGCCGCGTGTTGATTGATCATTACGATATAGATAAAGTTGAGCTTTACTCCCTCAGGCGACAAATAGGCATTGTCCCACAGGATCCGCTTTTGTTTACGGGTTCTGTTGCGGAGAACATCGCACTGACTGATCCAGACGCGACTAGTGATGCAATCGTAGCTGCCTCAACTTTGGCTTGCGCACATGAATTTATTATGAATTTGCCATCCGGTTACAGCACCAGTGTGGGTGAGCGAGGAGCTGCACTTTCAGGTGGACAAAGGCAGCGAATTGCCTTGGCGCGTACTCTGCTCAGCCGTCCTAAGATGCTTGTGTTAGACGAGGCCACCAGCGCTCTGGATTATGATACAGAGCGCCGAGTTTGTGATAATCTTGTTGACAGCCTAAGGCATTGTACTGCATTCTATATTACTCACCGATTATCAACGATCCGCAGGGCAGACATGATCGTGATGATGCATGAGGGAGCTATTGTTGAAACCGGAACTCACGATGAATTAATTGAGCGTAAGGGCCGTTATTACGCGTTGTACCGTCAGCAGGAGTCAGCCTGATGCCCAATCTTGTCCCACGGCGCAAAGGTCCTCAACGAGGATCGCTTGTCCGTGCTGCCCAAAATGCCATTGAGCGGCGTGTTCGCAGTAGCCATGAGGAAACCGCTCTCGAGCAATCGCGTTTCCTGGCTAGAACTTTGGCCTGGTCCCTGATTGGCTGTTCCGTTTTTGGCTTGCTGTGGTTGGCTGTTGCACAGACCGATGAAGTGGTCGTCGCTCCCGGTAAGCTGGAGCCCATTGGCGATGTGAAAACCATTCAGGTACCGGTGGGGGGTGTGTTGGATGAGATGTTGGTCAAAGAGGGAGAGCGTGTTAGTAAGGGGCAGATTTTGTTGAAGCTTGATAATGAAGCCACGAAAGACCGCGAAAAAAACTTGCTGAAGAGTATTGTTGCCAAGCAGCAGCAGCTTCGTCTCAAGGAGGTTGAGCTGTCTCGATACTTGGCATTGAATCAGACGGAACTCTCTGTCTTGCGTCAGAATTTGGTGCTCGAAAAGGAGATTCTTGATCGTCTCGAGGGGCTCAAGAAGGTCGGAGCTTCGGCGGAGCTTCAGTATCTGCAGCAGCGCAATAAGGTGAAGGAAGTGCAAGGTGAGATTTCAAAGACATCGGTCGATCGCCAGCGGCAGCTGGCTATTCTCCAGCAAAATGTTCAGCAGCTTCGCGGCGAGCTGGCTGAACTGCAAAGCAATCTTGGGGAGCTACGTGTCAATATTCGCTATCAAGACATTCGTTCACCCGTGGATGGCGTCGTTTTCGACCTGAAGCCAACTGGTTCGGGCTTTGTCGCTCAGGGCAGTGAGCCGGTGATGAAGATAGTTCCTTACAATAATCTCAAGGCCATGGTCGAGATTGATAGTGCAAAAATCGGTTTTGTCCGTGTCGGTAGGCCTGTGGATGTCAGTATCGACTCATTCCCGAGCTCCGATTTTGGGGTGCTGCAGGGAACGGTTAAGCGTATTGGCTCGGATGCGCTGCCGCCTGATCAGATGAAGCAGGTTTACCGTTATCCCGCTGAAATCCAGCTGCAAACTCAGCAGCTGAAGGTGAAGAACGGCGAAGAGATGCCCCTGCAAGTGGGGATGTCTCTTACTGCGAATATTAAACTGCGCAAGGTGAGTTACCTGCAATTGTTCATGGGTGAGTTCCGGGATAAGGCAGATTCTCTGAAGAAAATCTGATGGACCCTCCTCCGCGTTGGCGTCAGGGGTGAACGCCCTGTCGTGGCTGGCTGCAGTTGTCCTCGCTTTCGGCACTGAGGCCTCTGCGTTGCGCAGCTTGAATCAGCCCGCGGAACAAGGGGTGCGGGCGGCCCGGCCGCGAGAGGAATTCCGGGTGGTACTGGCAGGCGGTGAAGAAGGGGTGGTCCTTGAGTTCGATCAGCTCCACCAGGCGGCCATCCGGTGAGGTGCCGCTGATTTCGTAGCCGGATTCGAGGAAGAGGTTGCGGTAGGCGTTGTTGAACTCATAGCGGTGGCGGTGGCGTTCGTACACCACGGCATCGCCGTAGAGCCCATGGCCCAGCGTGCCCGGGGTGAGCCGACAGGGGTAGACCCCCAGCCGCATCGTGCCGCCGAGATCCACCACATCCTGCTGTTCGGGCAGGAGATGAATCACGGGATGGGGGGTGTGGGCGTCGAGTTCGGCGCTGGTGGCACCGGCCAGGCCCGCCTGGTTGCGGGCCCACTCGATCACGGCGCACTGCATGCCCAGGCACAACCCCAGGAACGGCACCTGCTGTTCCCGTGCCCAGCGGATGGCCGCCACCTTGCCATCCACGCCGCGGTTGCCGAAGCCACCCGGCACCACCACGGCATCCATGCCGCGCAGCAGTCCATCGGCCCCCTGCTCCTCGATCTGCTCGGCGCAGATCCAGTGCAGATCCAGGGCGGCGTCGCGGTCGATGCAGGCATGGCGCAGGGCCTCCACCACCGAGAGGTAGGCGTCGTTGAGCTGCACATACTTGCCCACCAGCGCCACCTTCACGGCCGGGCCGGGGTTGCGCAGGCGGGTCACCATCTCGGCCCAGCGGGCCATGTCGCTGTCGTGATCCGCCAGCCCCAGCAGCTCGAGCACCGCCCGGCAGAGCCCTTCCTGCTCCAGGGTGATCGGCACGGCGTAGATGCTGTCGGCATCGAGGGCCGGGATCACCGCGTGGCCGGGCACGCCGCAGAAGCCGCCGATCTTGCTGCGCAGATCCAGGCTGATCTCGCGGTCGCTGCGGCACACCAGCACATCGGGCTGGATGCCGATCGAGCGCAGCTCCTTCACGGAGTGCTGCGTGGGCTTGGTCTTGAGTTCGCCGGAGGTGCCGATGTAGGGCAGCAGGGTCACGTGCACGTAGGCCAGGTCGTTGCGGCCCACATCCCCTCGGAATTCACGGATCGCTTCCAGGAACGGCAACGATTCGATGTCGCCCACGGTGCCGCCGATCTCGGTGATCACCACGTCGGCACCGGAGTTGGCGGCCACCCGGTGGATGCGCTCGCGGATCTCGCCGGTGATGTGGGGAATCACCTGCACGGTGCCGCCGTTGTAGTCGCCGCGGCGCTCCTTGTTGATCACCGATTGGTAGATCGAGCCGGTGGTCACGCTGTTCAGGCGCGACATGGCCGTGTCGGTGAAGCGTTCGTAGTGGCCCAGGTCGAGGTCGGTCTCGGCGCCGTCCTCGGTGACGAACACCTCGCCGTGCTGGAACGGGCTCATGGTGCCCGGATCCACGTTCAGGTACGGATCCAGCTTGAGGATCGACACGCTGTAGCCCCGGCTCTTGAGCAGGCGCCCCAGGCTGGCGGCCACGATTCCCTTGCCGATGCTGGACACCACGCCACCGGTCACGAAGACGAATTTGGCCATGGCTCCACCAGCGACCCTTCAATCTACCGAGTGCCATCAGGCGCCACCCCGGGCCTCACCCCTCCAGCAGACTCCGCAGCATCCAGGCGGTTTTCTCGTGGATCTGCAGCCGCTGGGTGAGTAGATCGGCGGTGGGCTGGTCGTTGGCGTCATCCGCGAGGGCGTACACGCTGCGGATGGTGCGAGCCACCGCCTCATGGCCCTCCACCAGCTCGCGCACCATCGCCAGTGCCGCCGGGATGCCCTGGCTTTCGGGGATGGAAGCCAGGCCGCCATAGGCGCTGCCGCCGAATGGGGCTGGGTGCCCGAGGGCGCGGATGCGCTCGGCGATGGCATCCAGAGCGGTCCAGAGCTCCGTGTATTGCCCCATGAACATCAGGTGCAGCGTGTTGAACATCGGCCCGGTCACGTTCCAGTGGAAGCCGTGGGTTTTGGCATAGAGCACGGTGCTGTCCGCCAGCACGCGACCAAGGCCCTCGGCGATGGCTTGGCGCTGGTCGGCGGGGATGCCGATGTCGATCGGCGGGGTGGATGGTGCTGCGGCGACGGGTGCGTTGGCGGTCATGGCCTCAGGAGTTCGTCAGGTCGCGGTCGAGGTGGTTGAGGTAGTCGTGCACGCGGCTGCGGCGCTGCGGCTGGCGCAGCTTAAGCAGGGCGCGGGTTTCGATCTGGCGCACCCGCTCCCGTGAGAGGTGCAGATCTTCGCCGATCTGGGTGAGGGTCTGGGGGGTGTCATCCTCCAGACCGAAGCGCAGGCGGATCACAGCCGCTTCGCGGCTGGTGAGTTCATCCAACAGGGCTTCGAGATCGTCATGCAGCTCCGCCCGGGTGAGTTCCTGCTCCGGTGTGGCATGGCCGTCCTCCAGCAGCTCGCCGAGCTCGGTGTCCTGCTCGCGGCCCACTCGGGTATCGAGGGAGATGGAGCGTGGCACACGCATCAGGGTGAGGCGCACCACCTCTTCGCTGAGACCCAGCTCCTTGGCCAGGTCCGCCACCGAGGCCAGGCGGCCCTGCTCCGTGGCGATCTGGCGCTGCGCCTTCTTGATCCGGTTCAGCTTTTCCGTGACGTGCACCGGCAGGCGGATCGTGCGGCTCTGGGTGGCGATGGCGCGGGTGATGCCCTGGCGGATCCACCAGTAGGCATAGGTACTGAAGCGGAAGCCGCGGGTGGGGTCGTACTTCTCCACGGCCCGCTCCAGGCCGAGGGTGCCCTCTTGCACCAGGTCGAGCAGCTCCATGCCGCGCTGTTGGTACTTCTTGGCCACCGCCACCACCAGGCGCAGGTTGGCCTGGATCATGCGGTCGCGGGCGCGGCGGCCCTGGTGCAGGGCCTGCTTGAGGGTGGCCACGCTCTGACCGCTGCGCTCGGCCCAGGCGCTGTGCCCCTGCTGCACGGCGGCGCGCAGCTCCGCCGCAGCCTGCCCGCTGGCCTCGGCCCATTGCTGCAGGGTGGGTGAGTGGCCCAGCTGGCAGGCCAGCCGCTGCCGTCCCTCCTCCAGCTCGATCAAGGTGCCGAGGGCTGGGGAGTCTGTGGCCATGGTGCGGCGTTCCCGTAGCAGCCGTTCCCGCTGCTGCACCAGCCGGGCCAGGGTGAGCTCCTCCTCGTGGCTGAGCAGGTCAACCCGGCCGATGTCCTGCAGGTAGAGGCGCACCAGATCGCTGCTGGCGCGCCGCCCGCCGGATCGCACCGGGATGTGGCCAGAGCCTTGGGGCAAGGAGCCACCATGCAGAACGACACCCAAGCTTCAGGTCTCGGCTGAGACAGGTCTGCAAATCCCGCGATTCCCTTCGGGTTCGCTTTGGGTTCGTGTGCTCGTCCCCTGATGTGGGGGCCCTCCCCGCTCGGGCCTCAGGCCTCCGCGTCGTCCACCCAGGTGCTGGCCACATGCAGCTCCTCGAGCTGCTTGGCGGCCACGCCGCCGGGGGCGCCGGTGAGCAGGCAGCGGGCCTGCTGGGTTTTCGGGAAGGCGATCGTGTCGCGGATCGACTCCTCGCCCGCCAGCAGCATCACCATCCGATCCACACCGAAGGCCAGGCCGCCGTGGGGCGGGGCGCCCATGTCGAGCGCGTCCATCAGGAAGCCGAATTGCTGGTTGGCCTCCTCCAGGGGTAGGCCCACGGTTTGGAGCACCTGACGCTGCAGGGCCGAATCGTGGATCCGCAGGGAGCCGCCCCCCAGCTCCAGGCCGTTGAGCACCAGGTCGTAGGCCTGGGCGCGGGCCGCGGGCAGGGTGTCGGCCCAGGCGGCCGGGTCGTCCCCCAGGTCTTCGGTGTTGGGGGCGCAGAACGGGTGGTGCAGGGCCTCGTAGCGGTGTTCGTCGGCGTTGAATTCGAACATCGGGAAGTCCACCACCCAGAGGAAGTTCCAGCTGTCGTTGTCGCGGTCGGGCTGCACCAGTCCCAGCTCGCGGGCCAGGTACTGGCGCACGCGATCGAGGGCCTTGTTCACCGTGGCGGTGTCGCCGGCGCCGAACAGGATCAGGGTGCCGGGCACAGCGCCGGTGCGGGCCAGCAGCTCTGCCTTCTTCTCCTCGGTGAGGTTGTCCTTGATGGCGCCGATCGTGTCGATCTCGCCGCCTTCGCGCACGCGGATGAAGGCCAGGCCGCCGGCACCGGCTTTCTGGGCTTCACTGAACACATCGCCGCCGGGCTTGATGCGCACGTTGCTCACGGCCTCATTGCCGCCGGGCACGGCGATGCACTTCACCGAGCCGCCGGATGCCACGGCGCCGGAGAACACCTTGAAGCCCATGTCGGCCACCAGGTCGCTCACGTTGGTGAGCTCCATGCCGTAGCGGGTGTCGGGGCGGTCGGTGCCGTAGCGCTCCATGGCGTCCTGCCAGGTGAGGCGCGGGAAGGGGCGCGGCAGCTCCACGCCTTTCACGGTTTTCCAGATCGAGGCGATCAGCGCTTCGTTGAGCGCGAGGATCTGCTCCTGATCCATGAAGCTCATCTCCATGTCCAGCTGGGTGAACTCCGGCTGGCGATCGGCCCTGAGGTCTTCGTCGCGGAAGCAGCGGGCCACCTGGTAGTAGCGCTCGATGCCGCCCACCATCAGCAGCTGCTTGAACAGCTGGGGCGACTGGGGCAGGGCAAACCACTCACCGCCGCAGACGCGGCTGGGCACCAGATAGTCGCGGGCGCCTTCGGGGGTGGAGCGGGTGAGCACGGGGGTCTCCACCTCGATGAAGCCCTGGCTCTCCAGGAAGCGGCGCGCGGCCTGGATGGTCTGGGCCCGCAGGCGCAGGTTGCCGTTCATGCGCTCGCGGCGCAGATCGAGATAGCGGTGGCGCAGCCGCAGCTCCTCGCGGGTGTTCTCCTCGTCGTGCACCGACACGGGGAAGGGCAGGTTGCCCTTCACGGCATTTAGCACCGCGACGGCACGGGCTCCACACCTCCGGG
>JBJTHL010000021.1:0-10086 GCA_046094445.1 Vulcanococcus sp. | reverse complement strand
TGGAGGTGCTGTCTGCTGTGCTCACCACCGCGGTCATGGGGGCTGGGCCTGGGGCCATCGCTGGGGCGGATTCTCTCAGGCAGGGGGGCGTGATGGCGCTCAGGGCACCAGATCGTCGAGGCCATGCTCCACACCGTGGCGGCGGCACCACGCCACCACGGTGTTCACCAGCAGCAGGATCACGGTCATCGGGCCGACGCCCCCCGGCACCGGCGTGATGGCCCCGGCGATGGGCTCCACCTCCTCAAACCGCACATCCCCGCACAGGCGGGCCTTGGCTTCGGGGCCCGCGCCCGGATCGGGCTCCAGCCGGTGGATGCCCACATCCACCACCACCGCGCCGGGTTTCACATGCTCAGCGCCGAGCATGCGCGGCCGGCCGGCCGCCACCACCAGCACATCCGCCTGCCGGGTGAGCTCCGCCAGATCGCGGGTGCGGGAATGGGCCACGCTCACGGTGGCGTTCGCCGCCTGCAGCATCAGCGCCATCGGCTGGCCCACCAGGATGCTGCGGCCCACCACCACCGCCCGCCGGCCGGCCAGCTCGATGCCGCCGGCCGCCAGCAGGGCCATCACCCCGGCCGGCGTGCAGCTGCGGGGGCCCCGTTCGCCCTTCAGCAGGCGGCCCAGGTTGAGGGTGTGCAGGCCATCGGCATCCTTCTCCGGATCGATCGCCGCCAGCAGGGGCGTTTCATCCAACCCGGCGGGCAGCGGCAACTGTAGCAGGATGCCGTCGACCGCAGGGTCGGCATTGAGCCGTTGAATCGTGCTCAGCACCACCTCTGCCGGTGTATCCGCCGGCAGATGGGCCCCGAGATTGGCGATGCCGATCCGACTGCAGGCCTTCTCCTTGTTGGCCACATACACGCCGCTGGCCGGATCGTCGCCCACCCGGAGCACCGCCAGGCCGGGAGAGCGGCCGATGGCGGCCGCCTGGGCACGCACCACCGCCTGCAGGCGTTGCTCGATCACCGCCGCCAGTTGGCGGCCATCCAGACGCGTGGCCATGGGCCGGAGTGGGGCTCGACTGCTCTCAGCATGCAACGGCAGGGCTAGCTTGGACGCCCTAGTGACGGCCGTCGCGTTGACCCGCCCGGGCACCGCCCTCAACCCCTGGCGGGCGCTGCATCGCCTCTGGCGGCGACTGCTGCGGCTGGAGCAGCCCCGCCAGGCCCTGAGCGACTGGCGGCGGCGCGACATCGCCGCGATCCTGCTGGCGAGCCTGCTGGTGAGCCTGGTCTCGAGCTGGCCCTGGCTGGTGGAGCCCAGCCTGCGCCCGGGCATCCCGGCCCCCTTCACGCTGCGGGCCCCGAAAGCCGCCACGGTGGTGGATTCCGACGCCCTGGAGCTGCGGCGCTCCCAGCTGGGCCCCCGCAGCCACGTGCAGGTGGTGGACCCCCGCATCAACCGCGAACTGCAGCAGGGCTTGGAACACCAGCTGGCCGACCTCAGCCAGCTCTCGCGCAGCCAGCCGGACCGGCTGGCCCCGCTCGACCTCAGCGACGCGGAACGCACCTGGCTGGCGACCCTGGCGCCGGCTGAGCTGCAGCGCTGGGAACAGACCCTCCGCCAGGCCCAGCGGCGCATGCTGGAGCAAGGGCTGGTGGGCAGCGTGGCACCGCGGCAGCTGGAGCAGGCCGCTGCCCTGCAGCTGGAACCGCTGCCGCAGCCGGGCCGCGGCCTCGGCGGCCGGGTGCTGGCCACCAGCCTGCAGGGTCGCAGCAACCTGCGCATCGACGCCGCCCTCAGCCAGCGATTGATTGAGGATCTGCTCACCAAGCAAGGCATTCCCACGATCCGGGTGCGGCAGGGGGAGCTGATCACCCGCCAGGGAGAAGCGATCAGCCCCCAGGCCTATGCGGTGCTCGATTACTTCGGCCTGGTGAACCGCCGACCGCTGATCGGCCCCTGGCTGCTGCACGGCCTGGAGGCCCTGGCCGCCTGCGGGGTGGTGGTGCTGCTGACGCACCGCAGCCATCCCCTGCTGGAAACCCGCCAGGCGCTGCTGGCCCTTGGGCTGCTGCTGGTGGTGCAGGGCTGCAAGCTGTGGCTCGGCGGCGCTGTGAGCCCCCTGGCGCTGCTGGTGCCGCCTACGCTGCTGCTGGCCCAGGGGCTCGGCACCGGCGCAGGCCTGGCCTGGCTGGCGGCCGCCAGCCTGCTTTGGCCCCTGCCCCTGGCCGACTTCAACGACCAGCGCAACCTGGTGGCGGCGGCCGTTGCCGCCGCCACGGCGGTGTTCGCCGGCCGGCAACGCAACAGGGCCCAGCTGCTGCAACTCACGCTGCTGGTGCCGATGGCGGCCCTGGCGGCCGACTGGCTGCTGCTGCAGGTGGCGGTGGCCCGCGGTGAGGGGGATGGTCGCCTGCCGATCGGGGCCGATCTGCCGGCGGAGGCCCTGCTGCTGGCTGGCCTGCTGCTGGCGGTGCTGCTGCTCAGCCCCCTGCTGGAGAGCTGGTTTGATCTGCTCACCCGCAGCCGACTGCTGGAGCTGGCGGATCTGGAGCGGCCCCTGCTGCGGCGCCTGTGCTGTGAAGCCCCCGGCAACTTCGAGCACACGCTGATGATCTGCGGGCTGGCGGAGGAGGGGGCCCGCGCCATCCAGGCCGATGTGGACCTGATCCGCACCGGGGCGCTCTATCACGATGTAGGCAAGCTGCACGGCCCCCACTGGTTCATCGAGAACCAGGAGGGCGGCGACAACCCCCACGACCGGCTCGACGACCCCCAGCTCAGCGCCGGCATCCTGCAGGCCCATGTGGACGAAGGCCTGAAGCTGGCCCGCCGCTACCGGCTACCGCGCCCCCTGGCGGACTTCATCCCCGAGCACCAGGGCACCTTGAAGATGGGCTACTTCCTGCATGAGGCCCGCCGCCGCAACCCGCAGGTGAACGAAGCGGCCTTCCGCTACCGCGGCCCCAATCCCCGCAGCCGCGAAACCGCGGTGCTGATGCTGGCCGATGGCTGCGAGGCCGCCCTGCGCTCCCTGCCCCCCGACACCAGCGAGGAGCAGGCCCGCAGCCTGGTGCGCCGCCTGCTGGAGGCCCGCTGGCAGGACGGCCAGCTGGCGGCCAGCGGCCTCAGCCTGGCGGAACTCGAACTGCTGGTGCGGGCCTTCGTGCGGGTGTGGCGGCGCGTGCGCCATCGCCGCATCCCCTATCCAATCCCAGCCCGCAAGGGATACAGCGCCTGAGCCATGGCCTCCCCTCTCCCCAACCGCTGGCAGCAGGCCTGGTATCCGGTGGCGGATCTGCGCGATCTCGATCCCGGCCGGCCCCAGGCCTTCACCCTGCTCGGGCACGACCTGGTGCTCTGGTTCCACCAGCCGAGCGACCAGTGGCGCGCGTTTGCCGATGTGTGCCCGCACCGGCTGGTGCCGCTCTCGGAGGGGCGGCTGACGCCCGCGGGCGAACTGGAATGCCCCTACCACGGCTGGCGTTTCAACGCCGATGGCCAGTGCACCGCCATCCCCCAGGCGCCGGAGGGGCTCACGATCGGCCAGCGCAGCCACTGCCGCGCCTACGCCACCGCCACGGCCCAGGGGCTGCTGTTCGTGTTCAGCGGCGCGGCCGAGGCCGCCGCGGCCGTGCCCCTGCCGCTGGTGCCGGTGCTGCAGACCCAGGGGCGGGGCTGGGCCGATGGCTGGCTGGTGCAGGACACCTTCCGCGACCTGCCGATGGACGCCCTCACCCTGCTGGAGAACGTGCTTGATGTGAGCCACGTGCCCTTCACCCACCACGCCACCGTGGGGCGCCGCGAGAACGCCGGGCCGGTGGAGCTGGAGCTCACCAGCTTCGGCCCGGAGGGCTTCAGCGGCCTGTGGAAGGAGGGGCCGCGGCAGGGCCGACTGGGCAGCCAGACCACCCACTTCGTGGCCCCCGGCCTGATGTGGCACGACCTCATGGCGGCGGGGTTCGCCCGCTTCCTCACCGTGGTGTACGCCACCCCGACCCGCCCGGGGGAATGCCGCCTGTTCGCCCGTTTCCCGTTCCAGTTCCGGTCGCCATGGCCGGCCCGGCTGCTGGGGCTGCGCCCCCGCTGGCTGCAGCACATCGGCAACCACACCGTGCTCGAAGACGATCAGGTGTTCCTGCACTGGCAGGAGCGGGTGCTGGAGCAGCGAGGCGGCAGCGCCCACGCCAACCGCAGCTTTCACCTGCCCACCAGCGCCGATCGCTACGTGCGCGCCCTGCACGACTGGTTGAACCGCTACGGCGGTGAGCCGTTCCCGGGGCAACCGCTGCCGCCCCGGCAGGGGCGGACGGCGCTGATGGATCGCCTGGAGGCCCACACCCACCACTGCCGCAACTGCGCCACAGCCCTGCGGCGCCTGGAGCGCGCCCGGCAAGCCTGCGGGCTGCTGCTGGTGCTGGCCCTGGCACTGCTGGCCTGGCTCGGGGGCGGACAGGCCGGCTGGCCAGCCCTGGCGGCTCTGCTGCTGGCGGCAGCGGCCCTGCTGCTGCGCTGGCAATCCGAACGCTGGATCCGCCAGCTGCAGCGGGGCAGCGGTGAACCGCCCCGCAATCACCGGCCCTGATCAGAACGGGCAGGGGGCCTCAAACTGCAGAATCCGGCCATCCAGCGGATGGCGGAAGCGCAGCGCGCTGGCATGCAGATGCAGGCGAACGCCCGGTGAGGCCTCAGGGCCATAGAGGGGGTCCCCCACGATCGGATGGCCGATGGCCTTGAGATGCACCCGCAGCTGGTGGGAGCGGCCGGTATGGGGGATCAGCGCCAGGCGGCTGGTGGGGGTGTCGGAGCTGGGGGCTGACGCCAGCAGGCGCCAGGTTGTGCGGCAGGGCTTGCCGGCTGGATCAGGGCCGTAGAGGGGCGGGCGGTGCTGACGCTTGGCCAGGGCCAACTCGATGCAGCCGGCGGCCTGTTGCGGCCGGCCGTGCACCACGGCGTCGTAGCGCTTGTGCACGCGCCGCGCAGCGAACAGGCCGCTCAAGGCGCGATGCAGGGCCGGGCTGAGGGCCACCAGCAGCAGGCCGGAGGTGTCGCGATCGAGGCGATGCACCAACTGGGCGCCGGGCCACTGCCGCTGCACCCGGCTGATCAGGGAATCCGCCAGCGCCGGGCCCAGGCCGGGTTGGCAGAGCAGGCCAGCGGGCTTGGCCAGCACCAGCAGATCCGCGTCGGCATGCACCAGCCAGGCGGGATCCACCGCCGGTGGCACCCCCGCTTCAGGGCTGGCCATCGCCGACGGGCTCCTCCACCACCAGCCGGGCGATCTGGTTGCGGCCATTGCCCTTGGCCAGGTACAGCGCCTGATCCGCCCGGTAGAAGAGGTCCGCAAAGCTGCGGTCGTCGACCGAAAGGCTGGTGAGGCCACCACTGATCTGGGGCTGGTAATCGGAGTGGCTGAACACCCCCGGCATGGCCGCCACCGCCGCCCGCAGCCCCTCGGCAAAGGCCAGGGCCTCCTCAGGGCTGCACTCCGGCAGCAGCACGGCGAACTCCTCATCCCCGATGCGGCCCACCAGATCCTGGGGCCGGGCCCGCTGGCGGATCAGATCGCAGACATCGAGCAGCACCTGATCACCGGCCTCGTGGCCCCAGCGGTTGTTGATCTGGCGGAAGTCGTCGATGTCGAAGGTGAGCAGTGCCAGGGGCCGGCCGCGGCGGCGCGCCTCCTGCCATTCCTGCTCGCCCAGCTCAAAGAAGCTGCTGCGGGTGTGCAGCCCGGTCACCGGGCAGAGGCTGCTGCGGCGCCGCAGCTCCAGCTCGCGCATCACCAGATCCGCCAGGCGCTGCAGCAGACCGAGCTGCTCGCCGCTGAGGCGGCGGGGCCGCTGATCGATCACGCACAGGGTGCCGAGGTTGTGGCCGCTGCTGGAGCGCAGCGGTGCGCCGGCATAGAAGCGGATGCGCGGCTCCCCCTGCACCAGCGGAGTGCCGCTGAAGCGCTCATCCTCCAGGGCATCCGGCACCATCAGCACCCCATCGCCGCCAATGGTGTGGGCGCAGAAGGCCATCTGCCGCGGCGTCTCGCGGGCCGCCAGGCCGCGGGCGGCCAGAAACCACTGGCGCTGCCGATCCACCAGCGACACCAGGGCGATCGGCATGGCGAGCACGCTGCCGGTGAGGTCCACGATCCGCTGCACATGGGGATCGGCCGCGGTGTCGAGCAGCCCATGGCGCTGCAGATTGCGCAGCCGCTGCTCCTCATCCGCAGGGATCGGGTAGTTGGGGAAAGGGGCCACACGCGGGCGGGGCTGATGCGCCAACCTAGGCAGGGTGGTCGGCGCCGACGGGTGACCGTGGCGCCGGGGGCAGGCCATCGCCACACTGGCGGCAGCTGCCGGCGCCCCATGGCTCTCGATCGCTTCAAACAGGCCCTGACCGACGTGATCGAGGCCGCGCCGGAGGATCCGCTGGAGCGGGATGAATACTTCGAGCTGCACACCCTGCCCATCAGCGGGGGGCAGGATTTCGAGGTGGTGATCTGCGACGAGGAGCACGAGATCTTCGCGGTGATCTACACCGCCCGCCTGTTCGAGGAGGGGGAAGCCGGCCAGGAGGAGGTGGAAGCCCTGGTGCCGGCCTTCCTGCAGCAGGCCTTCGGGCTGGAGAGCGGCGAGTGGCAGCCCGCCGAGAGTTTCGATCTGGGCTGGCGGAGCCGTGAATATCTCTGGTTCATGGAATTCACCCTGCCCGGCCTCACGCCGGTGTGCCGCTACGACTGAAGCACCAGCAGCTGCAGCACCTGGCGGGGCCGGCTGAACAGCAGCAGCAGCCCCTCCCCCTCGGGCACCGGCAACCCCGTAGCGCTCCGCAGCCGCTGGCGCTCCAGCAGGCCTACACCGCAGGTTTCAGCGAACAGCAGCGGCACGGTTCCAGCGGAACCGCGCATGGCCTGCAGATCCAGGGCCTGGCGGGCGGCGCGGGCGCTGCGCTCCAGGCCCAGCCGCTCCACCAGCTGAGGCCAGAGGTCGTTCATGGGGCTGCAGCCGGCCAGATCGAGGTCGACAACCTGCTGGCCCATGCCCCTGCAGCGCACATCGCCTCAGCTTGCCGCCTCAGCCGTGATGGAGCTGCACGAAGTGAGGGGCGAACAGGAACACCCGCTCCCCCAGCCGCTCCTGCTGGCCATCGAGGGCAAAGGCACCGCCGGCCATGAAATCAGCGGCACGCTGGGCCTGATCCGCCGGCAGGGAAGAGAGGTTGAGCAGCACCGTGGCGTGGTCCCGCAGGGCCAGCACCGCCTCCTGCACGCCCTCGAAGTGGGTGGGCTGCATCACCATCACCTCGGCACCCCAGCGGCCGGGGTCCGGAGCGAAGCTGGCGGGGGGCTGAGGAGGCTGGTCCATGGGCCACACCCTGCCGCGCAGCCAGCGCTCACGCCAGGGGCTCAGGCGTCCGCCGCGTCAGCAGCGGCCAACTGATCCGCCCCCAGCTGGATGGTTTCGAGAGCATCGGCGTTGTCGAGGAAGGCCTCGAAGGAGCTGTAACGGCGAATGGTGGGAATGGTGGCGGGATCGGCGCAGAGCTCCGGCCAGCTGCTGTCGTCGGGTTTGAGCTCCCGAAACACCTCCAGGGCTTCCTGCAGATCCGCGGCATCACCCACGGCCTCGTCGCCCAGCAGCAGCTCAAGGAACGTCATCGTGGGCGGTGGTGCAGAGCATCCCCATCCTGGGCAGCGGCGGCGCCCGTGACGAGAGATTGCGCAATCCAGCCGCCCTGGGGCCGCTCTCTAGGGTCCGCTCAGCTCACCCCCCGACAACCATGGGCGTTGGCGAAGTGTTTCTGGAAAGCGTCTCCACCGGTGTGATCACCGCCCAGGAGATCGATTGGATCACGGCCCAGCAGGATCGCTTCAACCGCCAGGAGGAGGCCACGGTGATCAAGCTGGGCCGCCTGCTCGATGCCGGTGCGATCCAGATCGGCTGCCGCCTGCTGGGGCGCTGATCGCGCCGATGCCCCTCAACCGGGGATGAAGCTGCGCAGCCGCCGGGCCTCCTCGCCGGCCCGCCGCTGCAGCTCAGCAAAACTCAGCCGCTCCTCCTCCCGGCGCTGGGCGGCGAACAGATCGGCCTCCTCCAGCGCAAAGCCATGGGCCAGGGCCAGGGCCAGCAGGTCCTGGGCCTCCAGGGGCTGCTGCAGCTGCTCTGCCAGATCGGGGCGCGTACGGGCGTGGGCCAGGAAGGCGTCGAGCTGCTCCAGCGACATGCCGATCTCTGCAGAACCCAGCAGTCCTAGCCACCCGGCCGGCGGGGCGGGCCGCTCGCCAAGGGCGGCATCAGGCCCCAGACTTGGCCCAACCGCATCGGCACCATGACCCGTTCTCCAGCGCCGCTGGGCCCTGGAACCGGCCCCGCCAGCGAGCTGCCCAACTGGATGCGCTGGGGCGGAGCGGGCCTGACGGCGATGCTGGCGGTGCTGTTCCTGGTGCTGCTGGCCCAGGTGCGCCAGCAGAGCGAACGCCTGCAGCAGCTGCAGGACAAGGTGCAGACCCTGGAGAACGCCCGCGACCTGGAGCGCACCAGCGCCCTGGAGCAACAGCTGCGCTCCACGGTGCAGCGGTTGCAGGCCCTCGAGGGGCTCGACCAACGCCTGCAGCGCCTCAGCCTTGAGCAGGAAACCCTGAAGCTGATGCTGCGGGCCAACAGCGGCCCAACCCTCGAGCCTGCAGCCCCCCTGGAGCCCGGCAGCACCAGCCGTCCCAGCCGGTCGTCCGTACCGCCGCCACCCGTGCTGCCGGTGCAACCCTGACGGGGGCTGAATCAGCCCTTCACGGCATCACCGCTGGCGCTGGGCAGGATGTAGCGCTGCAGGCCGATGAACAGGGCGAGCACCGGCAGGATCGACACCACGGCACCTGCCGCCACCAGCCGCCAATCGAGGGCAAAACTGCTGGAGAGCTGCTGCAATCCCAACGGCAAGGTGTACAGATTGGGGTCGTCGAGGATCACCAGCGGCCAGAGGAAATCGCTCCAGCTGCCGATGAACACGAACATCGCCAGGGTGATCAGATCGGCGCGGGCCGCGGGGATCATCACATTCCACCATTCCCCCAGCGGCGTGCAGCCATCGCTGCGGGCCGCCTCCTCCAGTTCCACCGGCACACCGGCGAAGCTCTGGCGCAGCAGAAAGATGCCAAAGGCGGTGGCGGCCTGGGGCAGGATCAGGGCCCAGAGGCTGTTGCGCAGCCCCAGCTGCACCATCAGCAGATAGAGCGGAATCATCACCACCTGAAAGGGAATCAGGATGGTGCTGACCACCAGGGCCAGCACCAGGCCGCGGCCGGCGAAGCGCATCCGCGCCAGGGGGTAGGCCGCCAGCGAGCAGAACAGCAGGTTGGCCAGCACCGCCAGGCCGCTCACGATGGCGCTGTTGCGGAGATAGGTGAGCATCGGGCTGTCGGCGAACAGGCGCCGATAGGCCTCCAGGCTCGGTTGGCTGGGCAGCAGGGCCGGCGGCGTGGTGAAGATGTTTTCAGCGGGGCCCTTCAGCGAGGTGCTCACCAGCCAGAGCAGCGGCACCAGCATCGCCAGGGCGATCAACAGCAGCAGCCCCAGCTGGAGGGCTGCGGCCAGGGGAGTGCGGGGCCGGCCGCTGGTGGGTTGGGTCATCACATCGAGATCCCTGCTGCCCGGGTCACAGCCGCGGCCGCTCGGTCGGCGCCAGATCCCCCACGGGCAGCGGCGCCTTCTGAGGATGCAGCGGCGTGCGCTGACTGCCGGCCACCAGGCGGTTGAGGGCATTCACGAACGCCTGGGCCGCGGCCACCACGATGTCGGTGTCGGCGGCATGGCCGGAATAGAGCACGCCATCAGCCCGCAGGCGGATCGTCACCTCCCCCATGGCATCGATGCCCTCGGTGACCGACTTCACCGAAAACTCCACCAGTTCGTTCGGCACCCGCGCCAGGTGATTGAGGGCCTGGCAGACCGCATCCACCGGGCCGGTGCCGATGGCGGCCTCGGTGAGCTCGGCGCCATCGCCGTTCACCAGGGTGACGGTGGCTGTGGGCTGCAGGTTGGTGCCGGTGCTCACCTGCACCAGCTTGAGGCTGTAGCGGGCCTCGTCCTGCTGCTGCACCTGCTCGCTCACGATCGCCTCCAGATCCCGATCGGAGATCTCGCG
>JBJTHL010000020.1:0-4790 GCA_046094445.1 Vulcanococcus sp. | reverse complement strand
TGCATGGGGCCTACGCCCTGGCGGTGGTGTGGGCGGAGGTGCCCGGTGCCCTGGTGGTGGCCCGCAAGGCGGCGCCGCTGCTGATCGGTCTGGGGGAAGGCGAGTTCCTCTGCGCCAGCGACACCCCGGCTCTGGCGGGTTTCACCCGCACGATCCTGCCCCTTGAAGATGGCGAGGTGGCTCTGCTCACCCCCCTGGGCATCGAGCTCTACGACGCCGCCGGCAGCCGCGTGCAGCGCACGCCCACGCTGCTGAGCGGCACCGAGCACGTGGCCGACAAGCGCAGCTTCCGCCACTTCATGCTCAAGGAGATCCATGAGCAGCCGGAAACGGCGGCGCTGTGGGTCGCGCGGCACCTGCCCCAGGGCCAAGGCGGTCCGCTGGTGGCCCTGCCCCTGGATGAATCGGTGTATGCGGATGTGGAGCGGATCCAGATCCTGGCCTGCGGCACCAGCCGCCATGCGGCCCAGGTGGGGGCCTACCTGCTGGAGCAGCTGGCGGGCATTCCCGCCAGCGTGTTCTACGCCAGTGAATTCCGCTATGCGCCCCCACCGCTGAGCCCGCACACGCTCACGATCGGCGTGACGCAATCCGGCGAAACCGCCGACACCCTGGCGGCCCTGGCCATGGAGCAGGAGCGCCGCCGGGCCGTGGCCGATCCGGCCTACGCCCCGCGCCTGCTGGGGATCACCAACCGGCCCGAGAGCTCCCTGGGCCGCCTGGTGGATCAGATCCTCGACATCGGCGCTGGCATCGAGGTGGGCGTGGCGGCCACCAAGACCTTCCTAGGGCAGCTGCTGGCCTTCTACGGCCTGGCCCTGGCCTTCGCGGAACGGCATGGCGGCGGCGCCACCGGCCATGGCCCGCAGGACCTGCGTGCCTTGGTGGCAGGGCTGCGCCAGGTGCCGGAGCAGCTGCGTGCCCTGGTGGCCGATCACGATCAGCGCTGTGAGCAGCTGGCCCACCTGTTCGCCGACACCCAGGATGTGATCTTCCTGGGGCGGGGGATCAACTTCCCGATCGCCCTGGAAGGGGCCCTGAAGCTCAAGGAGATCAGCTACATCCACGCCGAGGGCTACCCGGCCGGTGAGATGAAGCACGGCCCGATCGCCCTGCTCGATGCCCGGGTGCCGGTGGTATCGATCGCCGTGCCCGGCAGCGTGTTCGACAAGGTGCTCAGCAATGCCCAGGAAGCGAAGGCCCGCGATGCCCAGCTGATCGGTGTATCGCCCGACTGCCCGGATGCCGAGCTGTTCGACACGCTGCTGCCGGTGCCGGTGGTGGACGAACTGCTCAGCCCGTTACTGACCGTGATTCCGATGCAGCTGCTGAGCTATCACATCGCCGCCCACCGCGGCCTCGACGTCGACCAACCCCGCAACCTCGCCAAAAGCGTCACCGTCGAGTGACCCCACACCCAGCACAGCGCATTCAGGGCGTCAGCTGGGTTCAGGCCTGGACGGGTTGTCGGTCGCTGCGGCCGTAGCGGTCTTCAAAGCGCACGATGTCGTCTTCGCCCAGATAGGGGCCGCTCTGCACTTCGATCATCTCCACCGGAATCTTGCCGGGGTTGGAGAGGCGGTGCCGGGCGCCCAGGGGGATGTAGGTGCTCTGGTTTTCGCCCACCAGCTCCTCCACACCGTCTTTTTCCACCACGGCGGTGCCCTGCACCACGATCCAGTGCTCGGCGCGGTGGTGGTGCATCTGCAGCGACAGGCTCGCGCCCGGGTTCACCACGATCTTCTTCACCTGCCAGCGCTCGCCTTCGGTGACCCCGTCGTAGCTGCCCCACGGCCGGTAGATGCGGCGGTGGGCCTTGCTTTCGCGCGCGCCCTCCCGCTCCAGCAGCCCCACGATGCTCTTCACGTCCTGGGCCCGATCGCGGTGCGACACCAGCACCACGTCGTCGGTTTCCACCACCACCAGATCCTCCACCCCCAGTCCCACCACCAGCCGGTGTTCGCTGCGCAGGTAGCAGTTGCGGCTGGCCTCCTGGATCACCCGGCCCCGCAGCACGTTGCCGTTGTCGTCCTGATCTGCCGTTTCCCACAGGGCGCTCCAGCTGCCCACATCGCTCCAGCCGGCTTCCAGGGGCAGCACGGCGCCGCGGTCGGTCTTCTCCATCACCGCCACGTCGATCGCCACATTCGGGCAGGCGGCAAACGCGTTGCGCTCCAGACGGCGGAAATCGAGATCGGCACTCTCGGCCTCCAGGGCGGCGCGGCAGGTGCTCACCACCTCCGGTGCCAGACGCTCCAGTTCCGCCAGGATGGCGCTGGCCTGGAACAGGAACATGCCGCTGTTCCAGGTGAAACGCCCCGTGGCCAGGAACTGCTCGGCCGTGGCCCGATCCGGTTTCTCCACAAACCGGGCGATCGGCACCGGCCGTTGGGCGCCGCCGCTGGCGGCCTGCAGGGGTTGCGCCGCTTCGATGTAGCCGTAGCCCGTTTCAGGGGCAGCGGGCACGATCCCAAACGTCACAAGCTGGCCCGCTTCTGCAGCAGCCACACCGGCAGCCACGGTGGCGCGGAAGGCGGCGGCATCGCGGATCACATGATCGGCCGCCAGCACCAGCAGCAGCGGGTCGTCGCCATGGGCTAACGCCTGCAGCGCCGCCACTGCCACCGCCGGTGCCGTGTTGCGGCCCATCGGCTCCAGCAGGATCGCCGCCGGCTCCACGCCGATCTGGCGCATCTGCTCGGCCACGATGAAGCGGTGGTCTTCGTTGCAGATCAGCAGCGGCGGCTGCAGCCCCTCGAGGCCCGCCAGCCGTTGATGGGTCTGCTGCAGCAGGGTCTCCTCTCCATCGCCGGCCAATGGCCAGTACTGCTTGGGATACGTCGCCCGCGACAGCGGCCAGAGGCGCGTACCCGTGCCGCCGCAGAGAATCACCGGGACCAGTTCGGCCATCGCCCGCTCACTGCGTTGTCGTGGCTCCATTCCAACCCAGGGCGGTGCCGGGGGCCCTCAGGGCTGTGCCAGCTGGGAACACGCGGGAGGCGGGGGAGACGGCCGTGGCGGCAGAGCGGGTGCTCTGCCCCTCAGCCCTCCTCCTCAGTGGCTGCGTTGGTGCCGGAATCCCCCAGCTCCAGCAGGCCCGGTGGGGGCGTGATGCCGATCCAGCCCTCCGCCAGTTCCACCCGCGGCACGATGGCGGTCACGAAGGGGATCAGCAGGGGGGCGCCGGCGGGGCGTTCCACCTCCAGCAGGTCGTTGCCGGCATGCAGCAGGTCGCGCACCCGGCCCAGGGTGCTGCCGGGGCTGCCATCGGCCTGCAGCAGGCGCACCTCCAGGCCCACCAGATCGAGCAGGTGGAATTCGCCCCGTTTCAGGCGAGGCCGGTCGCTGCTCGGCACCAGCAGCTCACGGCCCACCAAGGCTTCGGCGGCGCTGCGATCGCCCACCCCCTCCAGGCGGATCACGAACAGCTCCTTGCCCGGCAGCTGGCGGCCGCTCAGCAGCTGCACATCCTGCGCAGGGCCCTGGCGCTGGCTCAGCCAGCGGCGGCCGGGGCGGGTGAAGCGCTCCGGAAAATCACTCAGCGGATTCACCCGCAGGTCCCCCTGGAGGCCCTGCGCTGCCACGATCCGGCCCACCACCAGCAGCTCCTCCTGCAGCTCCTCGGCCATCGCCCCAACCTGCGCCCGTCTGCCTCGATAATGGCTGTGCACCCGAGCCCTGCCATGGCTGAGCCCCTGCCGATCCTCCCCGGCTCCACCGTGGTGGTGCGCGATGGTCGCTCGATCTACAACGGCTACCAGGGTTTTGTGCAGCGCATCAGTGGCGCCAATGCCGCGGTGCTGTTTGAAGGTGGCAACTGGGACAAGCTGGTCACGATGCCGCTCAAGACTCTGGAGCAGGTCTGAGCTTCAGCCCATCCAGAGCCGCCCGCGCCGATTCCTGTTCCGCCAGGCGCCGGGAGCGCCCCCAGCCTTCCCCCAGCTGCCGGCTGCCGAGCCGCACCCGGCAGTGGAAGCGCTTGGGGTCGGCATGCACCTGGCTGCGCTCCTCGCTGTCGTAGCGCGGCAGCCCCAGGCCTTCCCCCTGGCTCCATTCCTGCAGGGCTGATTTCCAGTTGTGCCGATGGGGGTCCGCCGCCAGCTCCGCCAGGCTCTGCTGCCAGTGGGGTGTGAGCCACTGCAGCACGGGGTCCAGGTTGCCCCAGATCCTGTAGAGCGCACCGATCACCGCCTCACAGGCCTCGGCCCGCAGGGTGGCGCGGCCGGCCTCATCGCCCGCCGCCATGGAGCCGATGCGCAGCACCCCATCGATGCCGCAGCGCTCCCCCAGCTCCGCCAGCCAGCGGTCGCTCACCAGCTGGGCCCGCAGGGCGGAGCTCTGGCCCACGCTCATCCCCGGCCGCTGCTGCTGCAGGAACTCAGAGGCCGCCAGCCGCAGCACCGCATCCCCCAGGAACTCCAACCGCTCGTGGTTTCGGGCCAGGCCGGCGGAGGTGTGGCTGAGGGCCTCATCCAGCCAGGCCAGCGCAGCCTCGGTCGGCGGTTGCTTCAACCCGAGCTCCGCCAGGAACCCCAGCAGCTGCGCGCGGCGCTCGGCGTTCATGGTGGATCTGGATCGGGACGGGAGCTGAAGAGGGTGAAAGCAGGACGTAAGCCGGGTTCTGTTCGCCGACGGGCCGGAGCGCATCGGGGGGTGATCATCTGTCTGGGACCGCCGTTACCGGCGGCCTCGAGCGGCGCGCTTGAAACGGGACGGGTGTCATGGCCAACCGTTGTCCCTGGGCCTTGCTCCCAGCCGGGGTTTACCGAGCCAGCACCTCTCGATGCTGC
>JBJTHL010000019.1:0-4169 GCA_046094445.1 Vulcanococcus sp. | reverse complement strand
GGCGTGGTGGGCCATCGCCACACCAGTGAGATCGAGCAGCTCTGCAGCCGCGCCGCCGGTCAGCCGATCCAGCTGCAGTTCACGCCGCACCTGATGCCGATGGTGCGTGGGCTGCTGGCCACCGTGTACGGCCGTCTGCGCGATCCCGGCCTGACGGCGGAAGACTGCACCACTTTGTTGCAAGCCGCCTACCGCAACGCGCCCTGCGTGCGGGTGCTGCCGGTGGGTTCCTACCCCTCCACCAAGTGGGTGCGCAACACCAATGCTGCCGTGCTGGCGGTGCAGGTGGATAAGCGCACCGGCCAGCTGATCGTGATGAGCGCGATCGACAACATGGTTAAAGGACAGGCGGGCCAGGGCGTGCAGTGCCTCAACCTGATGGCGGGCCTGCCCGCTGAAACCGGACTGCCCCTGCTGCCCTTCTATCCCTGAGCGTCAGAGCCCCAGCCGTTCGGCCGCCAGTTGCACCGCCAGGGGGAGGATGCGGTGTTCCTGCACCTGGATGCGAGCGGCCAGACTGGTTCTGTCGTCGTCCGTGTGCACCGGCACGGCCGCCTGCACCAGGATCGGCCCGGTGTCCACCTCCAGGCTCACCAGGTGGGCCGTGCAGCCGCTGATGCGCACTCCCGCCGCAAGGGCCTGCTCGATCGCCCGGGCGCCGCGGAAGCTGGGCAGCAGTGAGGGGTGGATGTTGATCAACCGATCGGGGTAAGCATCCAGCAGCGTCTGGGTGACGATCCGCATCCAGCCGGCCATCACCACCAGATCCACCGCCGCCGCCTGGAAGCTGGCGCTCAGGGCCTGATCCAGGGCTTCGCGGCTGTTGCTGTGACGGTGGTCGTGCAGCTGCCAGGGCACGTTCAGCTGTTCAGCGCGTTGCTGGGCGCCACAGCCGGGGTTGTTCACCACCAGCAAGGCCACCTCGGCTCCGAGCTGTCCGGTGCGAGAGGCCTGCACCAGGGCTTCGAAATTGCTGCCAGCGCCAGAGGCCATCACCCCCAGCCGCAACCGTCGCCGCTCGCTGCGGGCTACGGCTGGTGACAACGGCCACTGGACGGCCCTGGCGAGATCGCTAGGGTCAGAAAAAGCGGACGACGGGCCATGTCCCATCTCTCCATCCTGCCAACGGTTCTGCGCGATGTCCGCGTGCTGGCAGAGGCGTTGGAGGATCTGGGGCTGCAGGCCGAGAGCGGCGGTGAGCTCAGCGGGTTCGCCGACGACCGGCAGGCGGTGAGCCTGCGGGTCCAGCTGCCGGAAGGCCAGTGGCTGGGCTGGCGGCGCCAGGCCGACGGCAGCCTGGCGCTGGTCGGCGATCTGCAGCGCCTCGGCCGTTCGCGTTCGCTGCAGCAGCTGATCGGTCGCATCACCCGCCGCTACGCCGCGCGTCAGGCCCTGCGCACCGCCAGCCAGGAGCTTGCCGGAGCCGATCTGGTACTGGCGGGCTGAGCGGCGGCGTGGTTGACGTTGATCTCGACCTGCGGGAGCCGCAGCAGCATCTGGTTCGCGTCCAGCTGCGGCTGACGCCGCGTCTGCCCACACTGCGCCTGCGCCTGCCGGGCTGGACGCCGGGCTCCTACCTGATCCGCGACTACGTGCGCAACCTGGAGGGCCTCACGGTGCACCAGGGAGACCGGCCGCTGCCCCTGCGCCGCCTGGAGCCCGCCTGTTGGCAGCTGGAGCCAGACCCGCAGGGTCCCGCACTGCAGATCGAATACCGCGTGCTGGCCACCGAGCTGTCCGTGCGCACCTGCCATCTCGATGCCGAGCACGGCTTTCTGGCCCTGGCCGGGGTGGTGCTTGCGGTGGAAGGGGAGCGCTGGACCCCCCATCGCCTGCGCTGCAGCCTCCCCACGGGCTGGCAAGCCTTTGTGCCCCTGCCCAGCCCTGAACCCGGTTGCTTCCTGGCCCGCGATCTCGATCAGCTGCTGGACAGCCCGCTGGAGGCGGGCCCACACCAGGAGTGGCATTTCAGCGTGGCCGGCGTGCTGCACCGCTGGGTGACCTGGGCCGGCGCAGCCGGCGATGCCAACTGGTTGCAGGAGCGCTTCCCCACCCTGCTGAACGATGTGGAGCAGGTGTGCCTGGCCTGCTGCCGTCTGATGGCGGTGGAGAGGCCAGCGGCCGATCACTACCTGGTGGTGCTTCACCTGCTCGATGAGGGCTATGGCGGCCTCGAACACGACGACAGCACGGTGCTCGTCTACGGCCGCCGTGGCTTGCAGAAGCCGGATGGCTACCGCAAGTTCCTGCAGCTGGTGGCCCACGAATACCTGCATCAGTGGAACGTGCGCCGACTGCGGCCTGTCGAACTCACCCCGATCGACTACGACCGGGCCGTGCCGGTGCCCAGCCTGTGGTTTGCCGAGGGGATCACCAGCTATGTGGATCAGCTGTTGCCCTTGATGGCCGGTCTGAGCACCGAGCCCGAGTTGCTGCAGGACCTTGGCCAGGACCTCAGCCGCTATCGCCTCACCCCGGGGCGCCGGGTGCAGAGCCTGCGCGACAGCAGCGAAGAGGCGTGGGTGAAGCTCTACCGGGCTGATGCCTATTCCGGCGACAGTCAGGTGAGCTACTACCTCAAGGGCGCGGTGCTGGCACTCGCCCTGGATCTGCACCTGCGCGTGGCGGGTGGCTGCCTGGCCCATGTCCTGCAGGCCCTGTGGCGCAGCCATGGCCGCTGGGGGCGGGGGTACAGCGAACGGGATCTCGTGGCAGCCTTCGCCGTTGTTGCACCGGATCTGGAGGATCTGTTGCCGCGTTGGCTCCGGTGTGTGGACGATCCAGATCTCGATGGCTACCTCAGAACTGTGGGGTTGAGCCTGCAAGCGATCCCGACGACCAACGCCTGGACCGGCCTGACCGCTGGCACGGACTCTGGGCAACTGCTGGCCCGTCGGGTCCAGCGTGGGGGTCCCGCGGAAGCGGCTGGTGTGATGGTGGGTGATGAGCTGATTGCCCTCGACGGGGCTCGCCTGCGTGAGCCCGAGCAGTTCGAGAGGTCTGCCCGTGCCGGTGCCCAGCAGGAGTTGCTGATCAGTCGTCGTTCGCGGCTGCAGCGCCTGCAGCTGCAGCCGCTGGCACCGCAACCCCAGGCCTGGAGTCTTGTGGCGGATCCAGAAGCCTCTGCGGAGGCCCTGGCCCGGCGACGGGCCTGGCTCAGCCTGGTGGAGCTGGACTGATGGTGCGCCAGTTTCTCGGAGATCTCCCGGTTCGGCAGCGTCCGTTCTGGATCGGCGCCGCCGGTCTTGGTGCCCTGATGCTGCTGGGGGGCATCACGCTGGTGTGCCGTGAGCTCTGGCGCGACCAGCCGGCTGCCATGGCGCCCGCACCGCCAGCGAAGGCGCCGGCTCCTCCGGCCCAGGCGCCCTGGGTGAGCCCACTGCACCGCCAGTGCAGCGTGGCCGACACCGCCCTGCAGAGGCGTCTGGAGCGACTGCAACAGCAGCTGCCGCAACGGACCGAGCGACTGCGGATTGCACCCAGTAACTACGGCCCGCGGCTGACCCGTGATGCCTACGGGCAGGCCATTCCCAACCGCCCCCAACTGGTGGTGCTGCATGAAACGGTGTACGGCTTGACGTCCGCCATCAACACCTTCATCACCAACCATGCCGACGACAACGATCAGGTGAGCTATCACATGCTCATCGGCGAAAAGGGTCGCATTGTGCAGGTGCAGGATCCCGAGCTGCATGGACTGATCTACGGCCAACGCCGCAGCCCGCTCTCGCCGCTGATCTGATCCAGCCCTGGCGTTCAGCAGAGCATCCCCAAGGCCGCCAGGCGCACCTGCAGGGCCTGCCAGTCGAAGCTGCGGGGATCAGCGCGCTCAAGACCCAGGTCCACGTGGCGGTGGGTGGTGATGTTCTCGGCGGGGATGCCGTAACGCCGCATCCAGTCGGCGAGAACCACGGCCATGGCGTCGTACTGGACGCTGCTGTATCCGCTGTGGGTCGGGGCGTCGTCCTCCCCGTCCAGCGGAGTTTCGAGGCTGAGGTGCAGCGCGAAATTGTTCACGGAACCGGCCATGGCTGGATTCGTGATCGCCCACCGCCCACGGAAGGCCGAGTACCCCGCACCAAAGGCGCGGCGATCGGGATCCAGCACCTGCACAATGCGACCCTTTTCGCCGATGAGCATGTGATAGCTCACCTGATCGTTGTCGTCGG